>BNXY01000031.1 GCA_025999935.1 Bacteroidia bacterium
TTTCTATCTTTAATCAATTTTGTTTTTTAATGAAATAAAACTTGAAAAATAATTCAAATATTAAATATTATTTCATACATTTGAAAAAAATTTAATAATCAATTTGACACTATGTGTTTAGCAGTTCCCGGTAAAATTATTTCTATCGACATTTCAGTTCCTGAATTGAAAATGGCAAAGGTGGATTTTGGAGGTATAACAAAGAATATTTGTGTTCAATGGGTAGATGCCGGGGAAGGGGATTATGTTTTGGCCCATGCGGGAATGGCTATTGCTTTGGTTGACGAAGAAATAGCCGAACAAACACTGGCTGATTTCGACACAATCTCTCGCTCATTAGATGCTAATTAAGTACATTTTATGCAATATTTAGACGATTATCGGAACAATGACCGGATACAAATGCTGGTTCTATCCATTCAAAGGGAAGCGGTTCATCCGTGGCGGATTATGGAGATTTGCGGAGGACAAACCCATACCATTGCCCGCTACCGGATAGAGGAAATGCTCCCCCAGACCGTCGGATTGTTGCACGGCCCCGGTTGTCCCGTGTGCGTTACGCCGGAATCGATTATCGACCAAGCGCTGAAAATCGCCAAACGGCCGGAAGTGATTTTTACTTCTTTCGGCGATATGATGCGCGTTCCGGGAAGCGAAACCGATTTGTTGCAGTTGAAAGCCGGAGGCGCTGATGTACGGATGCTTTATTCGCCCTTGGATGCCGTTGAATTGGCGGCTGCCCACCCCGAAAAGGAAATTGTGTTTTTTGCCATCGGATTTGAAACCACAGCGCCTGTAAACCTAATGGCTCTGAAAGAAGCCGAAAGACGGCAGTTGAAAAATTTCTCCCTGCTGTGTTCGCTTTTTGCCGTTCCACCGGCCATTGAAATGATATTGAGCCAGACGGACAACAAAATCGACGGTTTTTTGGCGGCGGGACATGTCTGCGCCATAACCGGAAATGAAGCCTACCACGATTTGTCTGCCCGCTACCGGCGACCGATAGTCGTTACCGGTTTTGAACCGGCCGATTTGTTGTACGGTATTTACAAATGTGTCCGTCAATTGGAAAACCGTGAAGCCCGTGTGGAAAACGCTTACAAAAGAGCAGTCCCCGAAAACGGAAATCCGGAGGCGCGTAAATTGATGGAAGAAGTTCTGGAACCGGTTGGACGGGAATGGCGGGGAATCGGATTTATTCCGGAAAGCGGTTTTGCTTTACGGGAAAAATACGCCGCTTACGATGCTTCGAAAAAATTTCCGTGCAACGAAGATACGAAGGGATGTGGCAACGGAAAACAAGCATTGCGCTGCATTGCCGGAGAAATAATGAAAGGAAACAGCCGGGTGGCCGATTGCATGTATTTCGGTACAATTTGCAGTCCGCACCACCCGATAGGAGCGCCAATGGTTTCGGCCGAAGGAGTTTGCGCTGCGTATTATAACTATCAATAATTGAATAAAATGGAAATCAATTGTCCTGTTCCATACACCGAATCCGATTGTGTCCTGCTCGGCCACGGCAGCGGAGGACGTTTATCGCACCAATTGATACGGGATATTTTTTATCCCGCATTCCGGAATCCTTTGCTGGAACAAAACCACGACGGATGCGTGTTTCCGGTAGAAGCCGGCCGGCTCGCTTATTCCACCGACACTTTTGTCGTAAACCCGATATTCTTCCCCGGAGGAAATATCGGCGATTTGGCAATAAACGGAACCGTAAACGATTTGGCCTGCTGCGGCGCCGAACCCCGATACCTGACCGCCGGATTTATTCTGGAAGAAGGTTTCCCGTTGGCCGATTTACAGCAAGTGGTCAACGCCATGCAATCGGCAGCCCAAAAGGCGAATGTGCAGATTGTGGCAGGCGATACCAAGGTAGTGGAACGGGGTAAATGCGACAAGATTTTCATCAATACAAGCGGAATCGGGTTTGTTCCGCAAGGCGTTGATATAACGCCTTCGCAAGTCAGACCGGGAGATGCGGTTATTTGTAGCGGAGATATTGGCGTACACGGAATCACGATTCTGTCTTCCCGTGAAAGTCTCGGTTTTGAAACGAACTTGAAGAGCGATACGGCCACTTTGAACAAAATGATTTCGCAGTTGATTCTATCTATCAACGAGGTGCACGTGCTGCGCGACCCGACGCGCGGAGGCGTCGGCACCACTTTGAACGAGATAGCCGCTTCGGCGAATGTGGAAATAGAATTGGATGAAGCCTCCCTGCCGGTTCCCGAACCGGTGCGCGCCGCTTCGGAAATTTTGGGACTCGACCCCTTATACATTGCCAATGAAGGGGTCGTATTGGTTATTTTGCCTGAAAAATATGCGTTGGAAGCTGTTTCGATACTCCGTCAATTTCCGGAGGGAAAAAACGCAAAACGTATCGGACAGGTATTGACAGCCGGTAAGGCTTTGGTCAAGATGAAAACGATTTACGGGAACCACCGAATTGTTTCCATGCTGGCCGGAGATCAATTGCCGCGGATTTGCTGAACTCCTACTGAGGTTTTTTTTATAAATTAAAAATAAAAGGATATTAAAAATGGAAAATACGTCTAAACAGCTTCAAATCCGTAATTCTACCGCCGATTTTCTGATTTTCACACGGCAAAGCGGCGAAGACGGAATCGCCGTGCGCGTGGAAGACGAAAATGTGTGGCTGCGAAGCGAGGCAATGGCGGAACTTTTTCAAAAAGACCGCCGTACCGTTCAAGAACATTTAAAAAATGTCTTTGTATCGGGCGAACTGGACGAAAATTCAGTATGCCGGATTTTCCGGCATACTGCCGAAGACGGCAAAAATTATCAGGTAAAATTTTACTCTCTGGAAGCCATTATTTCCGTTGGTTACCGTGTTGATTCTCAGCGTGCTGTCGAATTTCGCAAATGGGCGACAAAGGTGTTGAGCGAATTTTCAAAAAAAGGTTATGTGCTTGACAAAAACCGGTTGATTAACGACCAGATTTTTTCAAAACAGTATTTCGACGAATTGATTGCCGAAATTCAGGAAATCCGCGCAAGCGAACGGAAATTTTACCAAAAGATTACCGATATTTACGCAACTGCGGTAGATTATGACACAACGAGTCCGACAACAAAGGAATTTTTTGCAACGGTACAAAATAAGCTGCATTTTGTGATACACCAGAATACAGCTGCCGAACTTATTATGAAACGCGCCAATGCTGCGAAAGAAAATATGGGCTTGACAAGCTGGAAAAACGCCCCGCACGGCAAAATTATCAAAACCGATGTAAGCATTGCAAAAAATTACCTCTCAAAACTTGAACTTTCGGAACTCAACGAAATTGTTACCATGTATCTTGATTACGCCAACCGTCAGGCGCGAAAATTCGTTCCCATGACAATGGAGGACTGGAAAAGCAAACTCGATATTTTTTTGAAACTGAACGACGAAGTAATTGGCGATGGCATAGGCAAAATTACCCATGAAATTGCCAAAGCGTTTGCCGAAAGCGAGTTTGAAAAATACCGCGTCATTCAGGATAAAACCTATAAATCCGATTTTGATAAATTGTTTGAAAATACACAAGATTTATTATTTTAAAAAATAAAAGGATATTAAAAAATGGCAAATAACAATATAGAAAAAGTCAATTCGGGGTTAGTTGAATATCGGGATTTTTTGCAGGAAATTCTTGTCAAAATTCAATCGGCGCGCTACGAAATGCTACTGTCTGTCAGCAAACAAACCCTGTTGCTCTATTGGGACATCGGCAAAGCGGTAAGTAAGAAAATGAAATCAGGCGGCTGGGGGCAGTCGGTTGTGGAGCAACTCTCAAAAGATTTGCAAACCGAATTTCCGGGTGTGCGCGGTTTTTCGGCACGGAATATCTGGAATATGAAGAAATTTTATGAGTTTTATTCTGAACTTTTAATTTCTGCACCCGTGGGTGCAGAATTACAAATTGCGAAAATAGAAAATTCTGCCACCGCGGTTGCAGAATTTGAAAACTTGCCGCCATTAGTGGCAGAAGTTGGTTGGAAACAAAACTGTATCATTCTCGAAAAATGTAAAAATCTGAAACAGATAGAGTTTTACCTGCGAATGACCAAAGAAAAAGGTTGGTCTCGACTTGATTTGCTCGAAAAAATCAAGAACAACTATTTTGAAAATCACTCGTTAGCGCAGAACAATTTTGAGCAAACTGTACCCGAAGAACTAAAAGCGCAGGTGGCGTGGGAATTTTTAGACGATTACAACGTAGAACTTATCAATCCCGACCAGCCTTTTTCCGAAAAAGCGCTCGAAAACGCCATTGTAGAAAACATTGTGAAATTTTTGCAGGAAATGGGTGGAAACTTTGCTTTTGTGGGCAGGCAATATCGCCTGACGCTTGACGAAAAGGAATATTTTGTTGATTTGCTCTTTTTCAATCTCAATTTGAACTGTTATGTGGTTTTTGAACTTAAAGCAAGAGAATTTCAACCCAAAGATTTTGGTCAAGTGCAAATGTATATGCAGTTAATTAACAAACAATTAAAACAGCCGCACCACAATTCGACCATTGGCGTGATTGTATGCCGCGACAAAAACCGTTTGGAAGTAGAATATATGCTTGAACTCGCCAAAGACCCGATGGGCGTGGCGACATTCAATAAATACCGCGATTTGCCCGCCGAATATGCAAAATATCTGCCTTCCGAAGCAGAAATCGGCAAACGATTGACAAATTTTACAGCGTAATTAACAAAAAAATTGAATCATTAATTTAATTTATTTTAATATGACAAAACACAAAGATTTATCCGTTTATGAAGAATGTCTGAAAAAAGGCGTTTCCCGTCGTGATTTTCTGAAATTCTGCACCGCCATGACGGCGATGATGGGATTGGAAACTTCCGGGCTGGCACAGGTAGTGGAAGCCTTGGAAAAGAAATCACGCCTTCCTGTTATCTGGCTGCACCTTCAGGAATGTACCTGTTGCAGCGAGTCTTTTATCCGTACCTCCCATCCGATTTTATCCACACTGCTTTTCGACCAGATTTCGCTGGATTACACCGAAACATTGATGGCTGCATCCGGCGAACAAGCTGAAAAGTGCCTGCACGATACGATGGAGAAATACAAAGGAGAGTATATTTTGATGGTCGAAGGCTCCGTTCCTACCGGAAACGAGGCTTATTGCTGCATCGGCGGACGCAGCGCCAAACAAATTTTAGAGGAAGCCGCCGAACACGCAAAAGCCGTCGTTGCTTGGGGCAACTGCGCTTCCTCCGGTTGTGTGCAGGCTGCCAATCCCAACCCAACCGGCGCGAAAGCCGCTCGTAAACTTATCAAAGGAAAAACCGTTATCAACGTGCAAGGTTGTCCACCGATTGCCGAAGTGATGGCGGGCGTTGTGGTGCATTTACTTACTTTCGGAACTATCCCTCAATTGGATGGTTTGGGACGTCCCAAGGCATTTTATTCCCGAAGGGTGCACGACACTTGCTACCGACGCGCCAACTTCGATGCCGGCCTGTTCGTGGAAAGTTTTGACGACGAAAACGCCAAACGCGGGTATTGCCTCTACAAAGTGGGATGTAAAGGCCCAAGCACCTATAACTCTTGCGGAATCATTAAATGGAATGAAGGAACAAGTTATCCCATCCAAAGCGGACATCCCTGTATAGGATGCAGTGAAGAAGGATTCTGGGACAACAGTCCGTTCTACAAGCGCGAACCGGTTATCAATGCATTCGGAATCGAAGCGACCGCCGACCAAATCGGTCTGGCTATCGGTGCGCTAACCGTTGCAGGTGTTACCGCTCATGCCGTAGCAACCAATATCCGCAAGAAAAAACTGATTGAGAATGTGGAAGAATAAGTCAAACCATTTTAGAATAAAAAAATTATGTCGGAAAGAATAGTTGTTGACCCTATCACTCGGATAGAAGGTCATTTAAGAATAGAAGCCGAGATTGAAAACGGAAAAATCAAAGACGCTTTCAGTTCGGGAACGATGGTACGGGGACTCGAAAAGATTGTTCAAGGCCGCGACCCGCGCGATGTCTGGGCTTTCGTAGGACGTGTGTGCGGCGTATGTACCTCGACCCATTCGCTGACCTCGGTGCGCGCTGTCGAAAATGCGCTCAATATCGTTGTTCCGCCCAATGCGGAACTGATACGCAACATTATGGCCTGCGTTTTATACATGCACGACCATGTGGTGCATTTCTATCATTTACATGCGCTGGACTGGGTGGATGTTGTTTCATCGCTCAAAGCCGACCCTGCCGCTGCTTCTGCCGCCGCAAAAGGCTTGTCGAATTGGCCAAAAACCTCGGAAGGGTATTTCAGAGATATTCAGAACCGCATCAAGAAATTCGTTGAAAGCGGTCAGTTAGGCATTTTTGCCAACGGCTACTGGGGACATCCGGCTTATAAATTGACGCCGGAACAGAACCTGATTGCCGTTGCCCATTACCTCGAAGCATTGGAATGGCAAAAAGAGATTGTGAAAGTTCATGCCATATTCGGAGGAAAAAATCCGCATCCGAACTACATTGTGGGCGGTATGCCTTGCAGTGTTAATCTGGACGAAGCCAATGCCATCAATGCCGAGCGGTTGGCTTTTGTAAAACAATTGCTGGAAGAGGCAAAGACTTTTATCAATCAAGTCTATATTCCCGATTTACTTTTGATTGCCGGTGTGTATAAAGACGAATGGGGTAAAATCGGCGGCGGAATCAGCAATTATATGTCTTTCGGGGATTTTCCGACCGATGGATATGGAAATATCGAGGGTTATAAAATGCCGCGGGGAATCATTCTTAACCGCGATTTGAGCCGGGTTCATCCCGTGGATGCCGATTCTCCCGAAGAAATCAAAGAATATATCTATCATTCATGGTATAAATACAGTCAGGGCGACAGCGCCGGATTGCATCCCTACGATGGCGAAACCGAATTGAATTATACGGGTCCGAAACCACCGTATAAAAACTTGGATACCAATGATAAATACAGTTGGGTAAAAACCCCTCGATGGAAAGAACAGGCGATGGAAGTAGGGCCTTTGTCCCGCTTATTAGTGGCTTATGCCGCCGGCGTGGAACCGCAGAAATCCTTGGTCGATTCGACGCTGAAACAATTGGATTTGCCTGCCGAAGCGCTATTCTCTACGCTTGGAAGAACAGCCGCTCGCGGATTGGAAACCAAATTGACGGCCGATTGGGCATTGGAATTTTACGATTCTTTGATTCAGAATCTGAAAAGCGATTCGCGTACTGCCAATACGGAATTGTGGAGTGAAAATTTGTGGCCCAAAGAAGCGCAAGGCGTTGGATTGACCGAGGCGCCCCGTGGAGCTTTGGCGCATTTCATCAAGATAAAAAACAACCGGGTGGAAAATTACCAGTTGGTTGTGCCCAGCACTTGGAATGCATCTCCGCGCGACGAAAAAGGACAGCTTTCCGCTTACGAAGCCTCGTTGATTGGAACGCCGGTACACGACCCGAAACAGCCTTTGGAAATTCTGCGAACAATTCACTCGTTCGACCCTTGTCTGGCTTGCGCCGTTCATCTTTACGACGAAAAAGGCGATTATGTTCATCAGATGGATACATTTTAAAAAGAATGTCGTATGAAAAGTCGTGATGAAAGATTAAGAGAAGTGTATGTTTGGGAATTGCCGGTACGCTTTTACCATTGGATAAATGCGTTATGTATTCTTATCCTGTGTGTTACCGGATTTCTCATAGCGAATCCTCCGGCCATTATGAGCGGCGCCGAAGCCAATTTCAGTTATTGGTTCGGCATTGTGCGTTTCATTCATTTTATAACGGCGTTTGTGTTTTTGTTCAACTTCATGTTCCGTATTTATTGGGGATTTGTTGGAAATAAATATGCCGGTTGGCGGAATTATATTCCACTGACGAAAGCCCAATGGCTGGAAATCTTTGAAGTTATCAAAGTGGATATCATGCAGATTAAGAATAAACCGGTCGAAAGTATCGGGCACAATGCTATGGCGTCCGTCATCTATTTCGGGTTGTTTTTAGCGTTCCTGTTGCAATGCCTTACCGGTTTCGGTTTATACGCCCAGATGAGTAAAGCATTTCTTCCTCAACTGTTTGCGTGGGTAGTTCCCCTGTTGGGCGGTGATTTGCTCGTTCGTCATATTCACCATATTTTGATGTGGTTCTTCATTCTGTTTACCATTGTGCATGTTTACCTCGTTTGCTATCACGATTACATCGAACGCCGGGGAGTAACCTCTTCCATGATAGGCGGATGGAAATTTATCGAAGAAGACGTTGCATTGGAAGAAGAAAAAGAAGAAAGGGAAAAGGCAGAAGCGGCAATAGCAAAAGCAAAAGCAAAATCGAAAAAGAAACCGGCTCAATGAGTACTCTGATTCTTGGTGTAGGAAACCTGTTGCTGAAAGACGAAGGCGTCGGCATCCACGTGATACACGCTTTGGAAAAAGAAAATTTACCCTCCGGCATCCACCTGATGGACGGCGGAACCGGAGGGTTTCATTTGATTGGCCAATTGCAGGAATACAAACGCATCATCATGATAGATGCTACTTTAGACAACAATCCGCCGGGAACGGTACGCGTGATTCATCCGAAGTACGCCTCCGATTTTCCGCCTTTGATGAGCGCCCACGAAATCGGTCTGCGCGACATGATTGAGGCGATGACCCTGACAGGCGGCTTGCCCGAAATTGAGTTGATTGTCGTTTCGGTAGTGGATGTCGGCGAAATAGGGATGGAGCTTACGCCGGAAGTGGCGGCGGCGATTCCGGAAGTGGTGGGGATGGTAAAAGAAATCCCTTTGGGATTTTTCCCTCAATCTTCGTCAACTCCACCCGCCCACGCCTTATCAGCCATTCAATCACGGAAGCTATCGCAAGCAATACCTTAGTAGGGAATAAGGTTTTGCTTGCTACAAATTTATGCCTTTCCTGAAAAAATTGACAAATTAAGATGCGTTTGCCCTGTACAAATACGCAAGGTAAGCAGTCATCATCAATTATTTTGCCTATCTTTGTAAAAAATTTGAACGATGGCACGATATTTTAATGTAGCAGGACCCTGTAATGAAGCCGACCATTATATGATAGAGGCTTCATCTCGATTGACGGACGTAGATGATTTGATTGCTCAAAGGCAGTATTTTGTGATTCACGCTCCCCGTCAGAGCGGTAAAACCACATTGTTGCTTGATTTGGCTAATCGCATCAATCACGAAGGCAAGTATTATGCGCTTTATTGCTCGTTGGAGGCGGTACAGGGTGTTGAAGATTCGAAGGAAGGTATTCCGGCAGTAGTAAGACGGATAGAAAATGCATTGCGATTTTCGGGTATACCCAAGGTAAATTTTGCCAAAAATGCTGACTATAGCGATTACACCGGTGTATTGCTAACCGAATTGACGGTTTTGAGTATGTCATTAGACAAACCGTTAGTCATCTTTTTTGACGAAGCAGACTGCTTGAGCGAAGGTACGTTAATTTCTTTCCTTCGACAGTTGCGGAATGGTTACAATACCCGAAGTCAGACACCGTTTGTACATTCGGTAGTTTTGGTGGGTATGCGCAACATTCGCGATTTCAAGGCGAAAATCCGTCCCGACAGCGAAACCTTGGGCAGTGCAAGTCCGTTTAATATTGTGAAAGAGGCATTGACGCTTCGTAATTTTACCAAAGAAGAAATAGCAAAATTGTATGAACAACATACCGCTGATACCGGACAAATCTTTGAGCCGGAAGCGGTTGAAACGGTTTATCAGCAAACGCAGGGGCAGCCTTGGTTGGTCAATGCCATAGCCTGTGAAGTCATAGAGCAATCATTAAGAAAAGATTATACTAAGCCTGTTACTGCCGAATTAGTGCATCAAGCCATCCAAACGATCATCTTGCGCCGCGACACGCATATCGACAGTTTGTTGGAACGGCTCAAAGAAGATCGGGTGCGGCGTGTAATGGAGCCTGTTATTATCGGCGAATTGGTAGATATCGACAAGTTTTCGGACGATTACAATTATACCAAAGACCTTGGATTGATACGGGATTCACCCGGCTTGGTGGAACCTGCCAATCCGATTTACGCCGAAGTGATCATCCGTACACTAAGCGCCAATTTTCAAAATGTCCTGAGCGAAAGCCGGTATCCTTACCGAATGCCCCGCTATCTGAAAAACGGACGTATCGACATGAATTTTCTTTTGCAGGATTTTCAGTCGTTTTGGCGCGAGAACTGCGACATCTGGACAAAACGCTTCGACTATGAAGAAGCGGCTCCCCATTTGGTTTTACAAGCGTTCCTGCAACGGGTGGTCAATGGTGGCGGACAAATCATCCGTGAATTTGCCGCCGGTCGTAACCGCTTGGATTTGTGCGTGGTGTATGAAGGACAAAAATATCCTATCGAACTGAAACTCCGACGCACAACTAAAACAGAAGAAAACAGCTATGATCAAATTCTCGATTACATGGACACCTTGGGTGTCAAAGAGGGATGGTTAGTTATCTTCGACCGCAGAATCGATATGGATTGGGATAGCAAAATCTATCTTAAAACAGAGAAGATTAACGATAAAACACTAACGGTGGCGGGTTGTTAGCCTTGATATTTCCCACCCAAGGGCGATATTTCAAAACAAAAGTACAACCTTTTTTAAACTAAACATATTTGAATAGTGTTCATTTCTTCTACGCCAAAAGCGTTCAAGTTTTATGTTTTCATAACGAATAAAAAATAAATTTATTTACAATTTTTCCAAGTCAAAATTCAAAGTCAGCAGTTGGCGGTGTCCGAGTTGGTGTCCGGGAACTGCTTGAAACTGCCACGAAAATTTGGCGGAAACAAAGTCTCTTTTGAACAAAACAAACGAAATGTCGGTGGTGTTGAAAACTTTTTCCGTTAATTGATACATCGGGTCGCCCCAATAGAGCGCGCTTTTGTATGTTTGATAAAACGGAAACATATTTTCGCCAAAATAAAAATTATTTTTCAGGCTAAGCCAACGCCATTTTATTGCAAAATCTACAAGCAAACCTTGCGGAGTGTAAATCTGATCTGCCTTTCTATCACGCTGATAACCAAAAATATAACCTGTCTGAAAATATAATTCCGAAAAAATAGTTTTGCCGCTAAAATCAACTCCAGCAAATGGATTAACAAGCGCATCATCGCACACGCCAACTTTGGGTGTTGGTGCGCCGAAGTTTGCCAAATGGTTCATCTGCACTACTCCGCCGCCATAAAACCACTTGTAATTTGCTCTTCCATTGATAATTAACACAAAATTTTCGCGCGTTTCGGCACTCTGCAATCCGCGCCAATCGCACAAAAACTCCACAAAACCGATTTTACTCTGAAACTGAAAAAGCGCGCCTTGAATGTTCGGTTTGGAATAATATGCCGAACTTCTGCGGAAAATCGCAGGCAAACGGCTTTTCATTTTGCTGTACGGAACGGTGCCGAAATTGAGCGCAAAACCTTTGTTAAGATAAATGTAAAATACTGTTGGTAACATAGTTACATCTTGCCAACCTGTGCCAAAAGGTTGAATGTAGGTTGCGCCCGCGATAAGCCGATGAACGCCGCCCGCAGAGTCGTTGAGTTGCAGCCCGACACTCGGCGTAAAGTGCATTCCAAAGAACGTTTTTGACGGACTGTAACCGGTGTGATACTCGCGATTGTCGAAATACGTCTGAAAATCTAAATCGAATATAAATTTTTGAGCATCAATACTTTGCGTAATAAAAAAGATTGCCAAAAGTGGTAAAAATTTTTTCATTTTTTTCTGAACTTTGATTTTATTGTTATCTATCTATAGAACAATATTAATTAATTTTTGTTCTATCCTTAAATCCGAAAGCAAAAAAATAGTTAAGATTAATCTTTGTGATACTATTTGTGGATGTGGAATAATTTTATTAAATTTGCAAAACATTTAAAATAAAAGAAAATACAATTACCGTCAGCGAATAATAATCCATTTTTATTGTACATTTGCAACGCAATGGAATTAAGACAATCTATAAATTTAGTTTCCAAATTGGTAAAATATAATTTGAAAGTTATTTTTGCCGGTAAATTTGTATGGTTTTTATCGGCTGCATTGCTTTTCTTTGTCTTCCTAATGGTTGAAGTCGTTTGGGAGCAAAGCGACATTGACGAAGGAATGATATATGGCCTGCTGGTATTTCCCGGTTTATTGCTGATTTTCTACCCGACGGTATTCGGCATTCAAAACGACGAAGACGCCCGCGTACTGGAGTTGGTGTTCGGCATCCCTGACTATCGGTTCAAAGTATGGGCTACCCGCTTACTAATCATCTATATAGCCGTTTTCGTCCTCCTGATTCTCTTTTCGGGTTTGGCGGTTGTCCTTTTATATCCGGTCAATCCGGTTGAGATGGCGTTTCAGTTGATGTTTCCCGTAATTTTCTTCGGAAATATCGCTTTTATGTTTTCCACCATCGTCCGAAGCGGAAACGGAACTGCCGTTATTGTAATCATTATCGGCGTATTGCTGCTTATTTTCTCGGAAATAGTAGAACGCACCTTTTGGAATATTCTGCTGAATCCGTTTTCTGTACCCCGCAATTTTCTTCCGGTTATCTGGGAAGGTATCGTCTTAAAAAATAGAATATTTCTGTTTTTAGGCAGCATCATCTGGGCGATGGCCGGATTATTGAACCTGCAAAAACGGGAAAAATTTATCTGACATTCAAATTATTTGCATATCATGAACTTTATTAATACTTCTACAAAATGAAATTTCTTAAACTCTTTACCCTTTGTATTGTTCTGTCATTGAACACTTTATTTGCGGAAAACAATCCGCTTTGGTTGAGGTATCCCGCTATATCTCCCGATGGCTCACAAGTCGCATTCAGTTATAAAGGAGACATTTACACCGTTCCGGTTTCCGGAGGAGAAGCCAAACAAATAACGATGCACGTAGCCCACGATTATATGCCGGTTTGGTCGCCGGACGGTAAAAACATCGCCTTTGCCAGCAACCGATTCGGCAATTTCGATATTTACCTTACTTCCGCCAACGGTGGAAACGCCACGCGCTTAACCACTTTCTCCGGCGCAGAATCGCCCTACACCTTTACGCCCGACGGAAAATACATTGTCTTCGGCGCAAAAATTCAAGCGCCTGCAGCCAGCGCGGCATTTCCATCGGCGGTAATGGCGGAATTATACAAAGTACCCGTTACCGGCGGACGGACGGAACAAATTCTGGCAACTCCTGCCGAAAATGTTTTCTTCACAAAAGACGGCAAACGTTTTGTTTACCAAGACCGCAAGGGACAGGAAGACCGTTTGCGCAAACACCACAAATCGTCCGTTACCCGGAATATCTGGATGTATGACCTTACTTCCAAAAAATTTACCGAATTAAATGCGGATGCCGGCGAAGACAATTATCCGGTGTTAAGCCCCGATAATAAAACGGTTTACTTTTTGAGCGAACGTTCAGGCACTTACAACGTACATGCTTTTCCATTGGATAATCCGTCTAAAATTACACAAGTTACTGATTTCAAAATCAATCCGGTACGTTTCCTGACCATTGCCAACAACGGAACGCTTGGTTTTTGGTACGATGGAGAAATCTATACGCAGGCCCCCAACGGAAAACCCCAAAAGTTGAACGTGCAGATTACCGAAGGCGAAAAACAGAATGAGATTGAAGAATTGAGCGGCCGCAATGTAAGCGCCCAAACTGTATCAGCCGACGGCAAACAAGTAGCATCCGTTATGCGGGGCGAAATTTTCATCTCTTCCGTGGATTACAAATACACCAAACGCATCACAAATTCTGTCGCCCAAGATAATTCTCCGTCTTTCTCCGCCGATGGAAAATCTTTGGTTTACGCATCTGAAAAATCCGGCGTCTGGAGTTTATATATCGCTAAAATCGGCCGCCCCGAAGAATCCTATTTTTTCAACGCAACGCTGATTGAAGATGAACCTTTGTTCAAACCATCCGACACGGAAAGGATGCGCCCCAAATATTCTCCCGACGGCAAAGAAATCGCTTTCGTCGAAAACCGGCATCAGTTGATGGTGTACAATATCGCTACAAAAAAAGTTCGCCTGATTACCAACGGTTCGGGCAATCCTGAAAGTACCGGTAACATAGACTATGAATGGTCGCCCGACAGCAAATGGTTTACCTTTGATTATACGCCCAATCATCATTCTCCGTACTCCGATATCGGTTTGGTCAGCGCACAAGGCGGAAAAGTGACCAACTTGACCAATAGCGGTTATACCGATGGAAATCCCCGCTGGGTTTTGAACGGCGACGCCATTCTTTTCTCTTCCGAACGCTATGGTATGAGAAATCACGCCTCTTGGGGTTCATTGAACGATGCCATGATGGTATTTATGAATCAAAAGGCTTACGATAAATTTCGCCTGAGCGATGATGATTATAAATTGCTTCAGGAAGAAGAAAAAGCCAAAAAGAATCTGAAAGGCGACGACAAAAAAGACGATAAAAAAGATACGGAAGCCCCAAGCGATTCCACCAAGAAAAACAATAAGGATATCGTTATCGAATTAAAAAATATTGAAGACCGTATTCTGCGACTTACGCCCAATTCTTCCGAATTGGGAGATGCCGTATTGACCAACGAAGGCGATAAATTGTATTATCTGGCTTCCTTTGAAAAAGATTACGATTTGTGGTCAATCAATACCCGCACACGGGAAACCAAATTGGAAATCAAAGGCGCCGGAAGAGGTTCGCTCATTTTGGATAAAGAAGGAAAAGCCGTATTTCTGCTGGGCAGAAGTCCCCAGAAAATCACGCTGGCAAGCGGAAAGAAAGACCCGATTACGGTATCCGCCCAGATTGATTTGGATTTAGCCGCCGAACGCGAATATATGTTCAACCACGTATGGACACAGGAACTCAAACGGTTTTATAACGTCAAAATGCACGGAACGGATTGGAATTTGATGAAAAAGACCTACGCCAAATTCCTGCCGTATATCAACAACAATTTCGATTTCTCCGAAATGTTGAGCGAATTATTGGGTGAATTGAATACCTCGCACACCGGCGGACGTTATACGCCTCAACCGCAAAATCCGGATGCAACCGCCGTTTTAGGTCTGCTGTTCTCTTGGAATTACGACAAAGACGGTTTGTTGATAGACGAAGTGCTTGAAAAAGGGCCTTTTGACAAAGCTGATAGCAAAGTGAAAGCCGGAACCATCATCGAAGCCGTTAACGGAGAAAAAATCCTTGCCGGAAAAGATTATTTCCCGGTTTTCAATAAGATAAGCGGTAAATTAACTTTAATATCCTTGTACAATCCGACTACGAAAGAACGTTGGGAAGAAGTGGTAAAACCCATTTCCCAATCGGCGCAGACCGATTTGTTATATGCGCGTTGGGTCAAAAAACGCGAAGCCGATGTGGAAAGATTGTCCGGCGGACGTTTGGGATATGTGCATATTCAGAGTATGGGCGACCCCAGTTTCCGTTCGATTTATTCCGATATTTTGGGTAAATTCAACCGGAAAGAAGCCATCGTCATCGACACACGTTTCAATGGAGGCGGACGTTTGCACGAAGACGTCGAAATTCTGTTCAGCGGACACAAATACCTCACGCAAATTATCCGAGACATTGAAATTTGCGATATGCCCAGCCGCCGTTGGAATAAGCCGTCCATCATGATTACCGGAGAGGCCAACTATTCCAACGCACACGGCACCCCTTGGGTTTACAAGCAACAAAATATCGGCAAATTAGTCGGAATGCCCGTACCGGGAACGATGACCACCGTTTCGTGGGAAACCTTGCAAGACCCGACTTTGGTATTTGGTATCCCCATTGTTGGTTATCAAGTAGCAGACGGAAGTTATTTGGAAAACAAGCAATTAGAGCCGGATTTCAAAATAGCCAACGCCCCCGACCGGATTGTTACCGGCGAAGACCAACAGTTGGCAAAAGCGGTTGAGGAAATGCTGAGGGAATTGGATAGGAAATGAAAGAGATTTCTCGCTTCACTCGTCAATTATTGAGTGAAGCGAGAAATCTCTTTTATTATTTATTTAATATTTCGGAGAAAAATACATCTCTGCGTGGCAAAATAAGTTTATTTCCGGAAAGCGTAATTTCCTTTTCAAGCCGTATATCGGACGACGAGGCTCCCACTAAAATCTTGTATTTTCCCGACTCTATTACCCAATTTTTTTCAAAATAGTAGGCAAGTTGCTGAGGCGAAAGCCTGAAATTTACCTGTTTTGATTCGCCGGGGTTCAACTCCACACGAGTAAAGCCTTTCAATTGCATCCGCTTTCCCTTTACCGACAAATTTTCGGGAGCTATATAAAGCTGTACGATTTCCGTTCCTTCCTTTTCTCCTGTATTTTTGACTGAAAAAGAAATATCAATCCATTGATCGTTGATTTTTGCATTGTCTTTGACAGTCAAGCCATCATAACTGTATGCCGTATAAGACAAACCATATCCGAAAGGATACAGCGGGTTATTATCGGTTTCGTTATATCCGTAGTTATAGCTATGCGGAGAATGAGATTCATCTTTAGGATAAGTCATACAGAGTTTTCCCGAAGGATTGACTTTTCCGGTCAAAATATCAGAAACAGCATTTCCTCCCTCTTCTCCGGGATACCAAGCATGAATAATTGCAGCGCAATCCCGTTCAAAATCGGTAATATACAAGGGACGGCCACCGAAAATGATCAAAATTACCGGTTTACCCGTATCCAGCATTTTACGGACGAAAACTTCCTGTTCTTCCGGCAAGCGAATTGTGTTGCGGTTACGTCCTTCTCCGGAGAGGAATACATTTTCGCCCACCGCAACGATAACAAGGTCGCTTTCGGAGGCTATCCGGATAGCGCGTTTTTCATCAGGCACCGGTAAGCCTTTTATCTCCTTAGCTTTGGCTTTTTTCAGGATCGGATCTCCTCCGACAGCATTGATTTGGATTTCCGATAATTTGTTCCAAACACAACCGCGTTCGTATTCCAACTGCACGTCTTCCGGCAACCGGTTCTTCAGTCCTTCGAGGAGAGTGACCAGATGTGGATTTTCCAAATCAATCGGTGTATTGAAGAAGAAAGCGCTCATCGACTGGTAGGTATAATCGCCGAGCAAAGATTGGACGGCTCCAGCATTCGGACCTACCAATGCAATTTTCTTAATCTCTTTTTCCAAGGGAAGTATTCCGTTGTTTTTCAAAAGAACAACCGATTGAGTTGCCAATTTATAGGCCATTTCCCGGTGTGCAGGCGGATCAAAATCCAATTTTCCATTGGTTGAAATTTGAGGATTTTCGTCAAATAATCCCAGCCTTACCTTCAAAGTCAAGGCTCGTCTGACAGATTCGTCGAGACGTTTCGGTGTAACTAAGCCTTCAGCCAAAGCCTCTTTCAAAAAAAGGAAGCGGTCCGGCATCGGCAGTTCAATGTCTGCTCCGGCATTCATTGATTGTACTGCGGCATCTTTGCCTTCTCCCAAAGCATCTATCGCGTTGTAGTCGGAAACGATAACTCCGTCGAACCCAAGCGAGCCGCGCAGGATATCAGTCAATAACTCCTTGCTTCCTACGCAATTAATATCTTTGTATTTATGATAACCGGGCATTACGCTTTTCACTCCTCCAAGGCGCAAAACCACTTCAAAAGGCATTAATGTTTCTTCAAAAAATTCTTTTTCTTCAAAAATTCCAGCATACCCTGCATAATGTTTGGCGGTAGCCGCTACACCGCGGCTGAATCCTTCGCGTTGCAAACCGTTGATGAATGCCAGTCCCAATCGAGACGTCAGATATCCGTCTTCTCCAAAGCCCTCTTCCATACGCTCGAAGTAGGGTGTCTTGCAAACGTCAAGCATCGGGGAAAGGGCTTGAGCGCTGCCTGCACCACGCATAGTCTGTGCGGTTAAAGCCGCCTTTTCCTCTATCAATGCAGGGTTCCAGCTACAAGCCGTACCGATATGCTGGGGAAAAGTAGTGGCCGCGAGTGTAGTAAAACCGGTAATACATTCTTCGTGAAAAATAACCGGAATATGGGAAGGTGTTTCGGTAAGCACAAACTGCCGGACACCATTCACAAAATCGCGTAAATCTTCGGGCATCAGTCCCATCGACGATGCAAACTGACTGACATGTCCAATACCGTTGGGGATTTTTTCCCGACATTTTTCAATCGAAAATTTCCGATTTTCATCAAGCAGCTCCGAAGGACGGATTCCGCACAATTGTACAATTTTATCATCCAAAGTCATTTTCGCCATGAGCGAATCGACTTTTGCCCGTGTCTGCTCATCTTCGAAAGCAAAATTCCTGCTGTAATTAGGGCTATCTTCGCTTAGCTTGTTTACTTTGCCGTCAGAACACGAAATTGCCATGATTATCATCAGATAAAAGAATAATCGAATCCATGAATTATTGTTTTTCATTTTTTTGAGGTATTTATTTTAGTTATACATTAAAATTAATACGGCAAAATTACTATTTTTACATCATATTTGATGTATAATAATCACATTAATTTAAAAAAATAAAATTCAAGAAAAAAAAATCGTACATTTGCATAATACTTTTTTATCAATGTATAATACTTTTTTTTAACTTTGCATCATGAAAAAGTTACTAACTATATTATTTATTCTGGCTCTGATATTTTTACCATCAACCGCTCAAAATTTGAGATACGGTCTTGAATTTAATTCTTTCGAGGTTGTACAGGAAAAGCGTACAAGTTTGAATCTGACACCTTCGAAAGTTTTTTCATTCCCCACCGGTTTTTCTTTGTCTTTCAATATCTTTTTCCGGCCTAATCCTGCTTATAACTTCGGATATGTTTTTCGCATTATCGGACAAAACAACCGGCATTTAGACTTTCTTACCTCTCCCGATAAGTTGACTGTGGTAGATTCGGAAGATAATGTATTGGCAGAATGTACATTAGCTGAAACAAGCAACAATTTTTCTTTGTTCTTCCCCTTTTCAATTCAATTGGATATTAAAAATAACTTATTGAATATCGTCATTGGAGAAAAAACATTTTCCCCACCGGTTTCTTCATTAATAGACTTCAAAAAAGTGAATATTATTTTCGGAAGATGCAATTATCCGCCGTTTCAAACAAGTGATGTTCCGAAAATAATCATCAAGGATGTTCGTATCAATAACCTCAGAGGAGATGCGATTTACTACTGGAAACTTTCAAAACATGTTGAAGACGGAGTTTATGATGAATTGGAAAACCGGTTTGCCAAAGCCGAAAATTCCCAATGGCTATTAAACAACCACGCTTTCTGGAATAAAAAAATCAGTTTCAAAACCTTAAAGAACCCGCAAATTACTTACAATTCCGATGAAAAAAAGATTGCTATTGCCGACAGAAGGAATTTCTATACTTACAATACGCTTACTCACGAATTGGATTATACTCAAAATTCATCCGGTTTTGTTCATAGTAATCAGCCCAATCAAATGATTTATAATCCATTGGATAGCACTTACTATTCCTATAGCTTTTTAAATACAGAACCCAGAGATGTAGCTGCATACAATGCTTCAATCCAGTCGTGGAATAATCTCGGCATAAGGGAATTCAGCTGTGAATACTGGCATCATAACCGCTATGTTTCACCGGAAGAAAACAGTCTTTATTTGCTGGGGGGATACGGGCAGCACAAATACAAAAATCAGATAAACAAATACTCATTCAAAACCGGAAAATGGGAGCGGTTGCAATATAAAAACAACCCGATTTTTCCCCGCTATTTGAGCGGACTGGGGGTAATCAGCACAAACCAAATCCTGCTTTTCGGAGGTTATGGAAGCAATAGCGGGCTGCAATCCCTATCTCCCCAAAATTACTACGATTTATACAAGGTAAACCTCCCCGACTTAACCGTAACAAAAATATGGGAAATGACTCCTCCCGTCGATCAATTTGTGGTGGCTAATTCGATGGTAGTCGATACCCTGAATAAGTGTTTTTATGCCCTTTGTTTTCCGCAAACCCGGTATGAAACTTCGCTTTATCTCGCCAAATTTTCTTTGCAAAAACCCGGATATGAGATAGTTTCAAATAAAATTCCTTTCTATTTTAACGACATACTATCTTATGTCGATTTGTTTCAAAACAAGGAAACAAACGAACTGTATGCCATCACATTCTCTTCCAACACAGCCGACTCCTTGGCAACGGTATCTGTTTATACCCTCTCCTACCCGCCTATCGCAGAAATATCCACATACCAATCGGCTGATGGTGCCGATAGTGGTTTTAACTTTCTGTTAGCTGTAATATTGACCTTATTGTCGGTTACTGTAATCGCCGCTTACCTGATTTTGAAGAAGAAAAAAATCAAGACGGAAATTAAGCAATTTAGCGAGTTTACCGACGAAGAAATCAAAGTTATAAAACAAGAGAACGACAGGAATAAAAAACAGGCAATATTCCTTTTCGGAGGATTCCAGATAAAAGATAAAAATGGAAATGATATTACAGGGGAGTTTTCGCCCATGTTGAAACAATTATTCCTGATTATCCTGTTGAATACCTATAAAGAAAACCGCAAAGGCATATCTTCTACCAAACTCGATGAAACCTTATGGCCGGATAAAACCCGTGACAGTGCAAGTAACAACCGCTCGGTAATGACATCCAAAATACGCCATCTGCTCAAAAATATGGATAACCTGAATATTGAGAGTTTCAATTCGTATTGGACAGTAAAACTGGGCAACGATGTTTATTGCGATTACGTCGAGGCGCTTGCATTAATTCGGAATATGAAAGACAAAAGCACCCGAAGCAAAGAAGATGCGATGAAGTTGTTAAATATCGTATCATTTGGCGAGTTGCTGCCAAACCTGCAAATTGAATGGGTTGATGCTTTCAAGGCAAATTTTGCTAATGAACTGATTGATTTGCTAATCGACGTCAGCAAACAAAAAGGATTCAGCTTTTCGCCTTCCGAACTTATTTATTTGGCCGATACATTATTAATCTATGATATACTAAACGACGACGCCTTGAAACTCAAGTGCTGTGCATTGGTTAAACTGGGAAAAAATGGATTAGCCAAAACAACCTATAATTCTTTTGTTAAACAATACCAACTTTTGTTCGGAAGCAAATATAATTATTCTTTCGACCAGATAATTTCGTGATTTTTCTAAAAATTACTCATTATTTTTATTTGTTAAGGTCAATATTAAGCAATTCATTAATAACCATAGTTTAATTTTGTTAGTAAATTAAATTGTGGTTATTTTCTTTAATATTAATCTTTAATAAATAATAATTCATGGAGCAGTACAGTAATTTAAACAGCAAAATGGGAACTGAAGACCATTTCAAAAACGAGGTAAGTCTGAAAAGCCGGAAGAGGGTAAGTAAAATGATTATGATTGCCATTCTGACGACACTTATTGTAAACAATGCTTATGCGCAAACAGCTTCTCAGCAAAGTATAAAAACCATTTACCCTACAAAAGATTGGGTTGTATCAGACTTCGTAGTGACCGATCCGGAATTTGGCGCGAAAGCCGAGCCGGGATTTGATAACAGAGCGGCTTTTCAGGCTGCTATCAATGCCGCGTATAACAACGGCGGCGGTGTAGTGTATATACCGGCGGGTAATTATGAGTTCCGCAGTACGCAAACTGCTACCAGAAACGTTCGAGTGCGTCAGGGCGCTGAGCAATCACAGAAAGATTTTAATTACGAATCTGTTCTGCAACTCCCGCCGGGTGTGCAGCTCCGCGGCGACTGGGCAGATCCGGAATTAAACCAGGGGAAAGTTCTCGGAACCATTCTTGAAGTACGTGTCGGCAAAAATTCACCCAATTATAATGGAACTGTTGAAAGCTGGTGGAACGACTCACAGGCCGGCAACGCACTCCGCACTACCTATACAAGCATAGCCGACAGATTTATAGAAATGCAAGCGGGAACCGGCGTGACAAACCTGTCAATCTGGTATCCCGAACAGGATATCAACAATATTAAACCTTATCCATGGACATTATTTCAACCGAACGGAGACTGCGCAACGGTTGAAAACGTAACGCTTGTAAACGCTTACAACGGTTTCTATTCCGCACCGAGCGAGTTGCATTATGTTCTGAACAGCTACATGACGGCGCTCAATACGGGAATCGAAATCCATGTATGCACCGACATCGGGCGCATTGAGAATGTCAAGATCAACCCCAAATACTGGGCAAATTCAGGACTTCCCGGTTCACCCTCACTGGCAAAGGCTACCGCATACACGAGAGCGAACGGCACCGGATTCAATATGCACCGTTCCGATTGGGAATATGTGTCCGATTTGTATGTTTCCGGTTATAAAACGGGTATGTGGATAGGCCGGGAACCCGGTTACTCCGATACGCCTAATGCGCAGTTATACGAAATCCATATTGAAAACTGCGAAAACGGTTTATATGTTCAGGCGGTCAACCCTTATGGTTTGCTTATATCCAATTCTACATTCGGAGCTGACAAAAATGGGAATGCGGTGTATTTCTATAATGATTTCAGAACCTCCGTACAATTCAACGGTGTAGATTTTTCCGGACCTATCGTCAGCGACGGCAGCGACGGGGTTATATCCTTTGAAAGCTGTACGTTTGACAAATACAATGATTATGCGCTCAAAATCAACAGTGGTAACGTATTGCTTACTCAAAGCGAATTTAAACAACCTGCCGGTCATGTGTATTTGGGCAAAAATATGCATACACTCAAATCGATAAACTCCGGCTATAAACGCAAATTGGATATCAAAAATGACAGCAATTCCGCTAATGTTGAGATTGCTGCCGGCGGTGAATATGCCTTTGAATCGATTCCTAAAAATGTAAAAACAGATATTGACAAACACCCGAGGCCGGCGTCAAATAAAGTGATAAAAGCCGATCTGCCGAGAGCAACAGGCTTTAACAACAACACTCCGGAGAAAGACGTATCCTCCGAATTGCAGGCGGCGCTTAACGCAGTGAAGACTGCCGGCGGTGGTACACTGTATCTGCCGGGTGGAAGGTATTTAGTGAATAATCCCATTACAGTTCCTTCGGGCGTTGAATTAAGAGGAACATGGGATGTACAGCACCATACTCAAAGTGGTGGTACAGCGCTGTTTACAACTTATACAGGCGGCGCTGCCGGAGAAAAAGCTCCTTCGCTCATACAGCTTAAAGCAGGTGCGGGTATCAGAGGAATTAATATCGTGCAACTTAATATCGCAACCGAAGGTTTCAGCACTGCGAATCCTAGAACGGCTCCGTTCCTAATACAAGGACAAGGCAAAAACGTATATATTGTTAATGTGACTGTACCGGTCGGCGATAAAGGAATTGACCTTGCTTCATACAACACCGGCGGACATTATGTTGATTATTTTGCCGGTGTACTCGTAAGAGCCGGCATTTGGGTCGGTGGAGGCGCTGAAGGCGGATTTATTCGGAATATGCAGTTTAATCCGCATTATGGTTCAAGGCTTCCACAAGGTGGTCAAGGATACCCGAATGTATCTATGACACGCTTTGTACAATCAAATTGCAGCGCGCTTAAATTTGCCGATGTTAAAAACCAGACGATTTTCAACAATTTTGTTTATGGTTCAATATACGGTATCCATTTCTTGAAAGATGCAATAACCGGTAAGAATCCGGGACAAATGACGGTTATAGGTCACGGTTCCGACGGATGCACATTTTCTTTATTTGTAGAAGATGCCGACAAAAACACCAAAATCGTTGCCATCAACTCCGAATTGGTTAATACGCAAATTACATCACAGCCTGTCCGGTCATACGTTCTTATGGGCGACAAAGTTAAAACGGATAAAGTTCATCCGGATGCTCAACTTATCCTGTACAACAGCGCATTTTGGGGCAGTCCCATCATTGGAGCGATAATAAATAACGGTACCGTGCGTATCCAACAGGGAAACTACACACGGAGCGGCGCTCCCGGCATAGACAACAGAGGCGGAAAAGCGCATGTTTACACTACTTATTTCGCACAGCCGATGACAGGGGAAAACAGGGCAGTCAGGGATATCAGCGAAGCTGTTGCTTCAGGGAATAACGTGTATGCGAAGCTGCATGAAACCGGCATCTCAACGGAACTCACCAACAACTATTATGTCTCCGGACTTAGGGATAATAAAGAAGGATCGGGCCGGATTTATGGATCGGATGTTGTTTCCGGTAAAAAGTGATATTCTCCGGATTGACTTGAAAATCGTTATTTTCGGTAAGCAATTCATTAATAACCGTAGATTAATATTGTCAATAAAAAACTAAATTTCGTAATATGTTTAATAAATTATTCATCATGAAAAAATACTTGACTTTTCTTTTTACTATATCAATTTTAGCAATATCATCCGATAGTGCGAAAGCAAACGACGACGAATCTGTAAAAGCGCTTCTTTTCCCCCAATTTGAAAAAGGCTATGTTGTACTGAAAGAGGGAAATACCCGATTATCGGCACAATTCAATTATGATTTATTTGAAGAAAGAATGTTGTACCTCGATGAAAAAAATGAATTGAATGAGCTTAATGCAAGCCTCGTTGCGGTAGTTGTTATCGGAAATCGTTCATTCTTTCCGGAAGGAAACAAGGCTTTTTATGAACGAATCGCAACAGGCGGCAAGGAATATTACATCGGTTATAAAACCAAAGTACTTTCCCAAGGAAAAGCGGTCGGTTATGGAGCGTATTCTCAGACAGCGTCCGTAGATGGAGTAGCGATCAGTACCAATGCCGGCAGTATGCATTTATTGGGGCCGGACGAAAAATTTGACGGTATTGACGAATCGACCGTTTTCATCAAAAACGGAAAAAAATTTGAAAAGATCAACTCTTTGAAGAGTTTGGTAAAACTTTTCAAACCCCATCAAGCAGTAATTGAAACTTATTCCAAAGAGAATAAGACAAATTTCAGTAAAATGGAAAACGTTAAGACAATCGTCGAATATGCCCTTTCATTATAGATAAACTTAATACCCCTAAAATACCATGAAATTAAGGAAGTAGCCGATAATTTAGCTCCATATCACCTCGGGGAAAATTCACTTGTTTCCCGCCGTTCCCGACTGGACGGTGGCTGCTTTTCGTAGCTTTTTGGTGCGCGTAGCCATGGCGAGTGCATTGTTTTGGATACAAAGGCAGGGCATCTTTACAGTTTTGATTTATAAAAAATAAATTGTTTTTTAATAAAAACCTTATTTTTTTTAAATTAATTAAATATTAATTAAAATATTAATGTTTTTTTAAGGTAGTTGTTAAATACTAATAATTACTTTTGCATCAAAAACCTAAATTTCATTTCAAATAAATAGATGGAAAACACGATTCATTCTAAAGAGAATACAAAATTTGCACCACAGAGTTGGGTAGCTTATCGTTTAGTACAAATAGGCAAAAAGATAACTATAGTCGGCTACCTGGCTTTTGTGGTAAAAAGTCTGCTATTTTTCTTTGCAGTCTTGCTTAGTTCTTATAGCTACGGACAGGTAAAATCCCCGGTCGATTATGTAAATCCTTATATGGGTAATATTAGTCACTTATTAGTGCCGACCTATCCGACCGTACACTTGCCCAACAGTATGCTCCGGGTTTATCCCGAACGTAACGATTTTACTTCAGATTTACTCCGGGGATTACCGGTCGTGGTTACAAGCCACCGGGGAAGCTCGGCTTTCAACATCAGCCCGGTTTCACAGGGAAACGCAAAACTTTTACCTGTTATCAATTATTCTTACGACAACGAAAAAATCAAACCGTACCGGTATTCGGTCTATTTAGACGAAGCTAAAATCGCTGTCGATTATGCGCTTTCTTACCAATCGGGAATATATGGTTTTTCTTTTGAAAATGGAAATAACCGACTGATTATTAATAGCCGTGATGGAAAATTAGAGGTAAATAACGGTTCAATTTCAGGGTATCAGATTATCGATCGGGGGCGGGTCAAGGTTTACCTTTATCTCGAAACCGAACAAAAGGCAACTCGCATCGGCCGATTGGATCAAACAGTCGATTACACCCAGACTACCGCAGAAGGCCGGAACAGTTCCTTAGTGATGGATTTCAAGGAAAAACAGGTAAACCTGCGGTACGGCATTTCGTTTATAAGCAGCGAACAAGCCCGCAAAAACCTGCAACGGGAAATAAAAACATATAACATCGACGAAGTGGCGAAAGCCGGACGCGACAAGTGGAATGAAGCTCTCAACAAGATTCTGGTAAAAAACGGCGATGAAAACGATAAAGCGATTTTCTATACCTCGCTTTACCGGATTTACGAACGAATGATCTGCATTTCCGAAGACGGCAGATATTACAGCGCTACAGACAACCAAGTTCACAACGACGAAGGTCGGCCTTTTTATACCGACGACTGGATTTGGGATACCTACCGCGCAGCGCATCCCTTGCGGGTTTTGATAGAGCCTGAACAGGAAACCAATATGATTCGTTCCTATATCCGTATGGCGCAACAGAGTAAAGACGGATGGATGCCGACTTTCCCGGAAATTACCGGCGATTCGCACCGTATGAACGGCAATCACGCTGTTTCTGTGATTCTGGGAGCATATAGCAAAGGATTGAAAGACTTCGATTTGGAAGCTGCATACAAAGCGTGTAAAGCCGCTTTGACCGAAAAATCGCTGCTCCCTTGGCGGAAAGTCCCTAATACGGAAATAGATATTTTCTACCGTGAAAAAGGATTTTATCCGGCATTGAAAGAAGGAGAAAAGGAATACATTACAGAGGTAAACAATTTTGAAAAACGCCAATCGGTAGCAGTAACGCTCGGAACTTGTTACGACGACTGGTGCCTTGCTCAAATTGCCCGTCAATTGGGAAAAGAAGACGATTACCGGTATTTTTTGAAACAGTCTTACAATTACCGCAATTTATTCAATTCCCAAACGGCTTTTTTCCATCCGAAAGACAAAGAAGGAAAGTCAATCATGCCTTTCGACTACAAATTTTCCGGCGGCGTGGGCGCCAGGGATTATTACGATGAAAACAACGCTTGGGTGTATCGTTGGGATGTACCTCACAATCCTCAGGATTTAATCAACCTGATGGGATCAAGCGAAAATTTTGTCAAAAATCTGGATCAAACTTTCCGTGAACCCTTAGGTAGGGGGAAGTCCGCCTTTTATGCACAGTTGCCCGACCATACGGGAAATGTAGGCCAGTTTTCAATGGCCAACGAACCCTCGTTGCACATTCCGTATTTATACAATTATGCAGGGCAACCTTGGAAAACGCAAAAACGGATCCGGATGTTGCTGAAGCAGTGGTTCCGCAACGACCTGATGGGCGTTCCGGGTGATGAAGACGGAGGAGGTCTGTCGGCATTTGTCGTGTTCTCGGCCATGGGATTTTATCCGGTTACGCCCGGATCGCCGACCTACAATATTGGAAGTCCGCTGTTCGGTAATATCCAAATCAAACTGGAAAACGGCAAAGTGTTCGAAATTGAGGCAAAAAACTGTTCCGACGAAAACAAATATATTCAATCGGCAAGCCTTAACGGTATTGCATGGAACAAGTCTTGGTTTACCCACGAAGACATTGCCAATGGCGGAAAATTGGTACTGATAATGGGCGACAAAGCAAATGAGAAATGGGGTAGCTCGCCGGAAAACGCACCTCCTTCGGCGGAAAAAATAAATTAACCTTGTAATAAACATTCAGTTAGTTTATTTCAACAATAATGTCAAATCTATTTAATTTTTATTCAAGTTTATGGGAAAACGATTTCAAGACAACAGCTCTTAAAGAGTGTTAAACACACATTTTGATGTACAACTTTGTTGTTGACATCTCTTAGTTATTTAAAAATTATCACTTAAACACAAACAAATCTAAAAATTTCATGAAAAAAAACAGATTGAAAGAAAAAAGTTGGGTAATTCGGACGATGTTTACCGTAATTATCTGTTTTGGGATGGCTGTATCCGGATTTGCGCAAACAAAGACGATTAAAGGCGTAGTAACCGATGCATCTACCGGAGAGCCGATTATCGGCGCATCTGTTGCCATTCCCGGTACTTCACGGGGGATTGCAACTGGCATGGAAGGCGAGTTTACGCTGGAAGCAGATCCAAAAGAAACATTTACAGTTTCTTATTTAGGCTATGTTACTCTAAAAGTATCCGTTGGAAACAATGCTAATTTTAATATTAAGTTAGAATTAGACGAAACGAGTTTGGATGAAGTTATTATTATCGGTAATCTTTCTCAAAAAAAACTTACCCAGACGGGATCGGTTTCATCAGTAACCAGCAAGGACATTGCGGTTACCAAGAACGAAAACGTACTCAACGCTTTGGCAGGTAAATTGCCGGGTGTCCGTATCACGCAAAAGAGCAGTCAGCCGGGCGCCTACGACACGGAAATTGATATTCGTGGTTTAGGTACGCCGCTCTTCGTTATTGATGGTGTACAACGCAACAAGGATTATTTCACCCGTATGGATCCGGAAGAAATCGAAAGTGTATCGGTATTGAAGGACGGTACAGCCGCTATTTATGGTTTGCGCGCTGCCAATGGCGTTATATTGATTACCACCAAACAAGGAGAGAACCTAAATGGTAAAGTGGACATTTCCTATAGCAGCAACTTCACTTTCCAACAATTTCTCTATGTACCGGAAGCTGTTGACGCCATCGAATATTATACCTTAATCAACGAACAAGCCTGGGCGAATTTCGGAGCCAACTATTTTAGGTTGCAACCGGCATCCAAAGATTACGACACGTTTATCAAACCATTCGCAACCGGTGAGAGGCAATCTACCAACTGGATTAATGCCGTTTTCAAAAAAACAAGCCCTCAACAACAACACAACTTCGGTATTAACGGAGGCTCGGAAAAATTGAGATATTATCTCAATCTATCCTATTTCCAACAGGATGGTAATTACCAGAGTGGCGATATTTGGGATAAACGTTATAATTTCCGTTCAAACATTGATGCGCAGATTACTAAACGTTTGAAAGCGCGTGTTTCTCTTGCCGCTGTTTTGGGAGAAACTCAAAATCCGCGTACCGATTGGTCGCTCTACAAAAATGTATGGTTGACTAAATCGGCAGCTCCCGTTTATGCCAACGACAATCCGCTGTACTACAATGGAGACAATACGATATTGCAAGACGGCAACAACATGGTGGCTATGACCCGAAAAGACCTCAATGGTTACAACCTCAACTATCGTCGAACAATGAATTCGGGAATAACTTTGACCTACGATGTTCCGGGGATAAAGGGATTGTCGGCAAAAGGCATGTTCGACTATAATATGAGTTTGCCAAGCAGCCGGTCTTATGCGGGAAAATATAACCTGTATAATTATAATGCAATAAACGACACTTATGATGCTATTTCAAAAGGATCTAATCCTGCCACCACCAGTCGCAATTTCGATTTCGCTTACGACACGGATATACAGTTGGGTTTGATCTACACCGCCAAATTTGGAGACCACGGTATTAATAGCGCTTTAACTTTCGAAGAAGCTTATAATTCTTGGGGTTGGGGAGTATCGGCCCAACGTGAAATTTTCTACAACAGCGACCAAATTGCAATTGCCGCAGAGACCAATCAAAAAGGAAGTGGAGGAAAACCTGTTGAACGTGCAAGTCAAGGTTTTATCGGTCAATTCAATTACGATTATACCGGCAAATACATAGCTTCATTCATGTTCCGCTACGACGGCAGCTCCAAATTTCCCGCCGGCGCTCGCTGGGGATTCTTCCCTTCCGGTCAGCTGGCTTATCGCATCAGCGAAGAACCTTTCCTCAAAAACAGGATAGACTTCTTAAGTGACTTGAAATTAAGAGCTTCTTACGGTGAAATGGGAGACGATAGCGGTGGAGGTGATTATGCGCCTATATTTACGGCCTACAATCCTACCAATGACAGAGCGTGGTATTATGGACAAGACGAGACTGCTTTAACTTCAGGGTTAAACTATCCGGGGATTATCAATCCAAATCTAACATGGTATAAAACGAAACTATCCAATTTGGCAATCGACTACAACTTATGGAAAGGTTTGTTGTCAGGTACTTTTGAAATTTGGCAACGCGACCGTACCGGTTTGAAGGCAAAGAGGGTAGCGGTTATACCCGGAACAGTGGGCGCTGACTTGCCTGATGAAAACTTGAACAGCGATCGTAACTATGGTTGGGAAATTGAGTTAAAACATCGCAACAAAGTAGGGAAAGTGAACTATTTTGTCAATGCGCAAATTTCAGCTACCCAAGGTCAGCGTATGAATTGGATAGAAAATCCGGCAAACAACTCTTATGATTACTGGCGTAACCGGAGCGACCACCGCAATACAAATATCTGGTGGACAAGAGAACAGGCAGGAATGTGGACCTCTTTGGAACAAATCCGGAATTCAACTATCCCGGTTGCGCAAGACGCTTTACCGGGCGACTGGTATGGACGGGACTGGAACGGCGACGGCGTTGTCAACGACCAAGACCAATATCCTTATGCTTCTTACGGAATGCCGGTATTCAACTATGGTATCAACACCGGAGCCTCGTATAATAATTTCGACTTGGCTTTGAACTTTCAAGGAGCTTACGGCGTTTATGCCAGTTATGATGAGGTTTTTACGGAAGCTTTGCCTTTTGGAGGCGCCAACGCATTGGATCAGTGGATGGACAGATGGCATCCGGTTGATCCGATGGCAGATAAATGGGCGATGGATACCCAATGGGTAGAGGGTTATTATCCGGTTACCGGCCGTAACGGACGCACCTCACAGTCGAATAATGTAATTAACACCTCTTATCTCCGCTTAAAAACCTTGGAAATCGGTTATACGGTTCCTAAAGCAATATTGGCGAAAGCAGGTATCAAGAATCTGAGAATCTATGTGAGCGGCTACAATTTATTGACATTCTCGCCGTTGAGAAATGTTGACCCCGAACGCCCCGGACGATTTGGAGGAGCGAGTGATAACGCTACTGTTGGTAATGGTGGTAGTATTTCATTCTACAACTATCCAATCAACAGAACTTATACCTTGGGTTTGAATCTTAAATTTTAAAAAAACAAGTATATGAAAACTAAATATATAATATTAACAGCAATAGCGGGTTTGTTTATGTCTGCCTGTCAAGATTTAAATACGGTACCTGTCGGACAATTAGGCGAGGCCGAATTATACACGGATGAATATGGCGCACAAGCATTGTTGACCCGCTTCTATAATTACTTGCCTATCGAAGATTTTGGTTTTTATGCCAATGATAATTTCGGCAACGGAGGCAGCAACAACTGGGAAGCTTACAAAAATTCTTTGACTCAGGCATCCGGCGAAGTGGCGGACGACTGGGGAGGCGTTCAAACCAATGATAACCCCAAGTATTGGGAGTACGGTCGTGTTCGTGAAATAAATACTTTTATCACTATTTTTAAAACTCACCAAGCTGATTTTGAGGAAGCCAAATTCAATAATATTTTAGGCGAGGCGCATTTCTTGAGAGCATTTATTTATTTCGCCATGGTAAAACGTTACGGCGGAATACCTATTGTAACAGAAGTACAGGACCCTTTAGCGCCCTTGGAATCTCTTCAAACGCCTCGTGCTACGGAGTACGATTCATGGAAATTTATACACGATGATTTGCAATTTGCCATTGATAATCTGGCTGAAGAGCAAACAATGGCTAATAGAAAGCAACCCAATAGAGCAAACAAATACACAGCAGCCGCATTGATGTCGCGCGCCATGCTTTACGCCGGTACGATTGCCAAATATACGCAATACTTGGGATTGGACGCGGATCCAGCCGTTGTCGGCGGTTTTGCAGGAATTTCTCCCGACAAAGCGAACGAATTCTTTCAATATGCTTACGATGCGGGTAATCTCATTATTAATTCGGGCAGATATGAACTCTATAAGAAATACCCCGACGATTTGGCAACCAATTATGCCCAATTGTTTTTGGATAATACTTCAAGAGAAAATATTTTTGTGAAGGTATTTGACGATCAGGTATCAGGCAACACCCGGTTGAGACATTGTTATGACGCCATGATGAGTCCGAATCCCGATATGGGTTCCGGCCCGGGCACCCATTGCAGTCCCACGCTGGAATTGATGTTGCTCTACGATTTTCCTGCCCTTACGGAAGCGCCCAATGGTTTAGATACGACTTATGCTCCTATTCGTTTTCCTGATAGAGAAACTTTTACCAAGGACAATATCAAAATTAGAAGCGGCGCTGACGGTACCATACATCAAGGTGCTGGTATTACCGTAGAACCGCGTTTGCAAGGAACTGTTTACTTCCACGGCGACGAATTACGCGGCGCGAAGTTTGATATTCAACGCGGCGCTTTCTTGACCTATCCAAACACTTGGACGGCAGGAGCTTCCGGAAATGGCGAATCAGGCTGGGCTCCGGCCAACATACCCGTTGAAGCAAACCCGGACGGTACTTACAAAAGCGGCAATCGTATATTAGGTAAAAATGCCAATGAACGTACATATACCTTGCCTTCGGGAGAGGTAATCACTACGGCGGGAAGACATGGGATACATGACAACAACGGAAGTGAAAACAACACCTATACCGGTGTGTTTACTCGTAAATACGTTGACCCTGCTCTTCCGATAAGCCGTGCCGTGCTGTTCGGCAGTGAAACAGACTGGATTGTCTTCCGCTTGGGTGAAATTTATCTGAATGTAGCTGAAGCCGCTTACGAATTAGGCAAAAAGCAGGAAGCATTCGATAAGTATATCCAACCGATTCGCGAGCGTGCCGGCAGTATCAATGTCAATCCTTATAAAGGCGCTCCCGCAGATGTAAGTCAAAAGCCAATAATCGGTTATCCTATATACACTTTCTCAACGCCTTATGCAATTGATGAAAATCTGCAATTCATTCGCGATGAACGTCAACGCGAATTAGCCTTTGAAAATCATCGCTGGTGGGATATACGCCGGTGGAGAACTTGCAACCAGATTTTGGATCATTTCAGGCCAAGGGGGTTGATGTGCTATTATGTTGCCGATACAAAAGATTGGGTGTATTTGAATCATTTCCATAAGGGAGGCAAAGAGTATGACGCCAGAAATAAAAATATCTATTGGATGCCGATTCCTCAGGACGAAATCAACAAGAATCCAAATCTGTTGCCTAAAAATCCGCTTCGTTGATTTATTAACTAATATAAATAAAAAAATATGAAAAAAATATTTTATTTAATCGCAGGAATAGCATTATTAGGCTATACTTCCTGTATGGAAATAGATAATTGGGATGCGCCGGATGCAAACATTCATGGAAGAGTAATAGATTCCTATACCGGCGAAAATCTGGTAATGGACAATAACGACTGGCAAATCCGCATCTGGGAGAGGTCTTGGGAACAGAAAAAAGGAATCGTTGCAAACCATCAAGATTTGCCGGTAAAAAACGACGGTACTTACAACAACAATAAATTGTTTGCAGGCACCTACGATATGTTGCCTTATGATGGTCCGTTCTGGCCGGTTGTTGATACCATAAAGGGTGTTGTTTTTACAAAAAAAGGAACACAACAAGACTTTACGGTAACTCCTTACCTGCAAATCGTTGATTTTGAAACCAAGTTAGGCGAAATGGAATTTCAGGGAGAAAAAGGATGGCCTGCATTGACGATGAGATGCCGTATTAAAGCGCCCGTTCGCACAGATTTGCCCAAGTTGTACGACGTTATGCCTTTCATCAGCATGTTGGCTAATTTTTGCGGAAACTCCCACAGAATTGATATAGATGAGTACAATAGGTTAGCTCGAATTGAGGTTCGCAAATCGTGGGGCCAAGAAATGCAAGAGCGTTTTGGTTTACCTGCCGATTCGGAAATCAGCGGTTGGTACGAAACCAAGCCGATGCCGTTAAAACACGGCTATACATACTATGTACGTATTGGCGCGAATGTAGATGTTTTAGGACGCAAATACAACTATTCACCGATTGTCAAAATCGTAGTTCCGTAAGGCTTTTGTTTATTGGAGGTAACCGTCTTTGGCGGTTGCCTCCAATATTTTTTTATTCTTCAATTTTTTAACGCTAAATCACACGTTTATGTATTCTAAAAGGAACATTTTAACAGGGTTGCTTGCCATAGTATCGGTAGGGCTTTTTGCCCAGCAAAACCCGTTTATTACTCACATGTACACAGCCGATCCTTCGGCGCACGTATGGAAAGACGGGCGTTTGTATGTTTATGCTTCGCACGATATTGTTCCCCCTCGCGGATGCGATCTGATGGACGAGTATCATGTTTTTTCTACCGACGACATGATTCACTGGAAAGACCACGGCGAAATTCTTCGCGCAGCGGATGTTCCTTGGGGCAAACCCTTGAGAAACGATGCAAAACTCATGTGGGCGCCTGATTGTGCTTACAAAAACGGAACCTATTACTTCTATTTTCCGCATCCGAGCGAAGAACCTTCGGGGAAAAACTGGAAGATAGGTGTTGCAACCAGCAAATATCCCGACAAGGATTTTAAAGTACAGGGATATATTCCCGATATTCCGCC
>BNXY01000032.1 GCA_025999935.1 Bacteroidia bacterium
ACCGCATTGGGATTCGGCTTGCCTGCTCCTGCTCCGCCGGTATTCAACAATTTGTAACCGTTGGCGGCAGCCCAAGTTAAAACGGCTTCGTTGGCGGCAACAGCTTCGTTCCACAAATTCGGGTCATTTTTTCCAAAGCTAACCAATTCGTTGGTTTTCGGATCGGAAAGATAAGGTGTTGCGCTGTTGAACAAAGGCCGGGCTGCAAACATTTGCAAGCGGGCTTTGATACCCAGCACCGCTCCTTTGTGCATACGTCCGTCGTATTTGGCTTCCCATTTGTCCGGAAGTAAAGCGTAAGCCTTATCGCAAAGACCCAGTGTAAAGTTGTAAGTATCCTGCAAAGAAGTACGCGGAATAAATAAGTCGTCAGTGGCTTCAAATGATTTTTCAACCAGCGGCATTCCGCCGTAACGATAAAACATGCCCATGTAACGATAAGCAATAAGCGCTAAAGCTTCTCCTTTAATATAGTTTTTGATGGATTCCGTCATATCCGGCACCTTGTCGATGTTTTCATAAACAATGTAACATTCGCGGATATACATCCAGTTTTGCGCAAAGTGGTCGGCGCCTGCATCGGAACCGTCGGCTCCGTTTACATTCAAACCGGCTTCACTGATTGACCAAGTGCCATGCCAGTTGTATCCCTTATAGCGTTCTCCGGAGATAGAACCTAAGGTACCGTGACTGACTCCCCATCCGGTAGGCCAACCATGTTTAAGCACATCTCTGTAACATTTTGCCAAAGCGCCTTCCGCATTTTTCGAGGTAGAATAGATTTCATCCAAATCTACAGTCCCTGAGGTATCGGGCATTTCAAGAAATTCATTCTCGCAAGAGAATAAAACGATTGATAATAGTATGATAAATATCTTTTTCATTGGTGTATTTTTAATTAAAACCGTACATTTAAACCTATATTAAAAACACGTGTTAACGGATAAATATAGGTACTACCGTCGGATGTTTCAGGATCAATACCTAAATCATGCATAGCGTTTTGAAATGTCCATATATTATTACCGTTTATATATACACGGAGAGAAGAGAACCCGGTTTTTTTCATAAACTTCAAACCCGGCGGAAAGGTATATCCTATTTCCATGTTTTTTAACTTAAAATAATCATTGGCGTACATCCAATAATCACTGTTTACGTTCAAGTAGTTGTTGTCTGAAGTTGTTGTGTAAAACGCGGCGCGGGGATAAGTAATTTCTTCGCCGGCTGCAAATTTTTCCGGTGTCCAACGTCCGTCATATTGCCATTGCCAAGCATTTCCCGCATATTTATAATAAGGCATCGACATACCGCTTCCGACATAGAAAGAACCTTGCGCCGTTCCGCTAAACAACATTTTGATGTCGAATCCTTTGTAATCGAATCCGGCTTTGAATCCATAATGATATTTCGGAAAATTCGGATTTCCGATCGGCGCTACATCTTCGTTATTAATGATACCGTCTCCGTTCAAATCCACGTAACGAATATCTCCTAAAGTGGCTTTGTTGCTCGTATAGTTATTATAGGGACGGTTGGCCAATTCTTCCACAGTATTGTATAATCCATCGCTCTTCAATCCGAATCTTTGTCCGATACTGAATCCGGTGCGGTTCATCCAATAATAAGGATTGGGCGCTTCTGCTCGATAAATTATCTTATTTTTGGAATAACTTGCATTTCCTTCAATATAATAACCCACATCTTGAATGCGGTCTGTCCAACCCAAAACAATTTCATATCCTTTATTAGAAGTTTTACCTACATTGGCAGGCGGCACTTTACTTCTATCTACGCCATAAATACCGGGTATAATTTCCAAAGTAGTAAGAATATCGTTTCTTTTTTCCGAGAAATAATCATACGTAAGAGAAAGTCGATTTTTCAAAAATTTCAGATCAATACCGGCATCCCATTTTTTGGCTTTTTCCCAAGTTACGGCAGCGTTTCCCAAAGTACCTTCGGCAACGCCTGCATAATAATCGCCGGGTGAATTTCCGTTATTTCCCCACCAATATCCGCCTTGATTCAATTGGTAAGTATTGGGAAGGTATAAATATCTGCGGTTACCACCCAACCGGTCATTCCCGACTTCACCGTAAGTTGCACGAATTTTTGCAAAAGTCAGATAGTCGTTTTGAGAAAAAAACTTTTCATTGGTAGGAACCCAACCTGCTGAATAGGCGGGGAAAAGGCCAAATCGTTTTCCTTTCCGAAATTGTTCCGTACCATTGTATCCCACATTAAATTCAAGCATATAGCGGTCATCATAATTATAGGTGGCGCGTCCAACCAATCCGATTACGCCGGATGGCGTATTGGTATTATTGCTATCGCCGGGCAAATAATATTTAGAGGCTTTCCCCAAGAATAAAGCCGATACATTATGTAAGCCGAAACTGCCCGCCCAATCGATACCGACGTCGATATACAACTTGTTCCAGTTGCTATATCCCCATTGCGAGAAAGAGTCCGCTCCGATACTGCCTCCGAAAAATTCCAGCACATTGGGATCCGCCAAACTTCTTTGCACGGAGTAAACCGGAAGAGAAGGATTCAACCGGGTAGCTCTGTTGTAGTTGTCTTGGTAATTGACCGTGGCTTGAAATTTTAATTTTTTCAAGAGATAATCCAATTCATGTTCCATTTTAATCGTAGCATTTAACAAGGTGTTGTCTATTATCCCTGTGCCGCTGGATAATAAATTATACACTGCATTTTGTGCGCCGAGTTGACTGTTTGTTTTGATCGCCAAAGGATTTTGAATGCTTCCTGCAACTCCGGAAAAGTTATTTATAAGATGATTGTCAATAATACCGGGCGTATTTAGCGGGTTACTATCGTAAACATACTGCATAATCTGTTTGTAACGTCCGCCCAAATCGTACGGGTCGTTGGAAGTGCCGGGGCCTTGCGCCGTTCCATACTGAGCGGCCAAACCGATTGACATTTTTAAATTATGCAATACATTGATATCAAAATTAGACCTAAAATTGTAACGGTCATATTTGGATTGCGTATTCGAACCATAATATTTATCGGCTTTCGTTATCCCCTGCTGAGAAAAATATCCGATAGAAGCAAAATAACGCAGCGTTTCCGTACCTCCGGAAATATTCAGATTAATTTGCGATTGCGGGCCATATTCTCCAAATTGTTCTCCATAAAGATCATGGTTTCCATAATACAAAGCCGGACTGTTTAACAAACTTTCTTTTTGAGTGGGCGATAAATTCATTGCATTTACTTCTTCCGGAGTAAAATCCCGGTTGTTTTTGAATTTCCACAAATCGATATCGCTGTACAAGAAGATATTGTTACTTGCAGCATTCGTATAACTCAAAATTTCATGATTGATTGCTTCGTTTCTCATATAAGCCCAATCATAAGAGGATAGGTTATGCTGGAGATTCGTAGCTTTCGTCACGCCGTAATTGCTGGAAAAACTGATGGTCGGTTTGCCAACCAAGCCTCGTCTTGTCGTAACAATAATTACCCCATTTGCAGCCCGAATACCATAAACGGCTGTGGAAGAAGCATCTTTTAGCACACTGATACCCAGTATTTCATGGGGATCCATCGAGTTTAACTCGGAAAACGCTTGCTCTGCCGGTTGTTCAACGCCGTCAATGACAATCAAAGGCGTATTATCGCCATAAGTAGCAACCCCTCTGATGCGAATAGTTGCAGCATTCATACCCGGCTCGCCGCTGGTTTGCAATCCTGTTACGCCCGGCGTGTTTCCAATAAGCGCATTGCTGATATTGGATACCGGTGTCGACACAATATCACTGCCATTCACAGTTGAAATGGCTCCCGTAACGTTTACACGCTTTTGAGTTGCAAAAGCAGTTACAACCACTTGCTCCAAAGTAACGGATTGTTCTTCCATTACCACTCTGATTTCACTCCGACCTGCTACACCCACTTGCAACTTGTTCATTCCAAGATAGGTAAAAGATAAAACAGCATCCGATGGAATATTACTTAATGTAAATTTACCATCCACGTCCGTTATCGCCACTTTACTTTCCGTGTTTGCTACGGAAACGGTTACTCCCACTAAGGTTTCTCCTGATTTGTCCGTAACAACACCTTTAACAGTAATCAGTCCGGGATCTTGATTTGTATATCCATACGCCGATGGAATACAATACACAAATAAACACACAAAAGCCAATAGATAATGTGTGAAATGGTGTTTTTGTTTTTTCATTAGATCAGCACATTTTTTACTAAAAATTAGACAATAATTATTTACTTTAACAATTATAAAGGTATTTATGCATCCCAATAGCAGGGAAACTAAAATAACTTTATAGCTGTTAATATTGGTTACAAAGATATGGCTAATTTTGACTGATAAATTATACTTTTAGGTTCAACTCCTATACTTTTTATCTCGTTTTTAGCCATATTATACAGATTATTCATCCATATTCGTAAGTAGTTGAAAACTTTGTCGCTTTAGTTTTATTTTGAAAGAGTCTTTTATGGTTATTTTTGAATCGGTTGGCATTGGGTATCCGTTTTCATCCGTTATCCTTTGATTATCTTCGTAGGCGTACAGAGAAACATTCGCCAAACCGGCCGGAAAAACAAGGTCTAATTCCACGTCCTTGTCCCCTACATTTACCGCCGCCAAGGTGTATTTTCCGTTAAGTTCGCTACCGGCAACATATACGCCTTGGGTACGGTCGAAAATGGTTCGACGGATTACGGCCCCGGAAGGAAAATAGCGACACAAAAGCGACCATGTATAATACCAAGGGCGAACGTCTTCCTGCGAAGGGTCATGAAAAACTTCCGACCCTAAAATATTCCACATACCCCACAATTTAATATCTGTCGTATTGCCGGAATCATTTTTACTGTGCATAGCGTCATCCAGCATCCATGCTGCAATTCCGGAAAATCCTCCATTCATCGTTTCAATACAAAGCAAAGCCATATCCAAACCGTAAAAATAATCGTAAACCAACATATTGGCATCCGTGCCTTTGGTGAAAGGATGGTCGATTACCCGTCGCAAATATTCCTTCATCAACAAAGAGTCGGCAGGTTTATCATACTTGAAACCGGCCTCGCCCAACAGGATTTTTTTACCCGGCGGAACCTGCTGTTTGTATTTGGCCAGAATGGATGCGTAGTCGCCTTTTCGAACTTCCGCTTGTCCCGGATAGGCATGAATATCATATATCCCAATATAGCCATCTAATTCTGCGGCAGTTTGTTTTACCCACTCTACCGAATTGTAGGGAGATGCCGGATTTTTATAATTAACCACAACATCGGGACCTGCAAATTTTACTTTTTCACTTAAACCGGGATATTGTTCCATTTTTTCTGCAAAACGCAATAACATGGATTTCCAAAATTCATAATCTCCATTGGTGGAAGCCCAATCTCCGTCCGGTTCATTAAAGATTACAAAGTATTTGATACAACTGAAACCCAAATCATTGACCAAATAATTCAGATAATCGACAGCCATATTTACCCATTTTTCATCCGCTTTCATCGCCCATGTAGGCGGATTGTATTCTCCATAGACGACATTAATCTTTCGATCCGTGCAATACTGTAATAAACGGGAAATGGATTCGATGTTCCGCGTTTTGTCATACACGCCGGAAATCGAATCATAATACCGGTAAGGACTGTTAATCATACAACGGATATAACCCGGGCGCATGAAATCCAGCCGGCGGAACAACTTCTGCCAGTCTTCCTCCGAGATAGAAGCGCCCCAGGCCGCAGCCTCGTCATAAGGATCCCACTCCACACCGACACCGATGTATTCGGAACTGACAATTTCAGAAGATAGCTTGACAGTCAATTTGTTTTTGGGGCTACAAGCTCCCCAAAAAACTACGGCGACAAATAAAATTACAATTTCTTTTTTCATTTCGGTATTTTTTATTTAAACTAAAGGTTACAATTAATCCCTGTTTTATTGCTTTTTTGAACAGCAACTGTTGTCAACTATCCGCTGAATGATACAAATCAGTCCTGATAATTATACTTTCTTGAACGAATCTAATAATTTATTTACATTGCAAGTGGCAACACCCACATATTTATCGGAACATCCGTAATAGACATATAATGTGTCGTCCAAAATAACATTACCGGTTGGGAAAACACAACCTTTATAATACCCGTTTATTTCATAATCAAACTCAGGCTCCATAATGAAAGATGGGGATTTGGCAAGGATGTGCAACGGATTATCTATGTCTAACAACAAAGCGCCTACGCGATAATATCCTGTTCCGCCATCATCTACGCCGTGGTAAAGTAGCAACCAGCCCCTTTCGGTTCGAAGCGGGGGCGTGCCTCCTCCGATTTTTTCCTCCCAGGTTCCTTTTTGTCCGCTTATTAACAAATGGCTTTTTTGATTTTCCCAATTCAAAAGGTCTTCCGACGACTTCAACCATATCGAAGGATAATCCACATTGTATTCCTCTCCGATAAATTGTTTGGGGCGGTGAAGCATCCAGTATTTCCCTTCAATTTTCTCCGGAAAAAGAATGACGTCGCGATCGTCAAGTATTGGAGACGTGATTCTTCCCAACCTTCGAAAATGCTTAAAGTCTCTCGTTACCGCCAAACCGGAATTGCCTAAGTTATTTCTCAACGCCAACGGCGCATTGATTCCACATTCGGGAAGCAGGACTTCATCATGTTGAAAATTCCAGTATTGCCCGGGAGGATACGAACGATACGCATACGTAACATAATAGTCCTCGTCGAACTTTACGATACGCGCATCTTCTACACAGCCCGAATCAAAACTGTCTTTACTCGGAAAAAATACCGGCGTATCCGAAACCCGTTTGAAATTAAATCCATCGTAACTGATGGCTAAACCCAGACGAATAACGTGTTCTTTATCATTTCCCGCCGCTCTGTAAAGCATGTAGAAAATACCGTTATCATAAAAAACACCCGGATTACAGGTGGACAAAGATTCCCATTCATTCTTCGCTGAAGGGGAAAGGATCGGATTTTTACTATATTTTTCTAATTTCATATCAATTGTTAACTAAAAATTATCCATAAAATCACACTCAGTAAAAGTAATAATATAGACCATGTAAGATAACTGTTATACCATTTTTTTGAGTTTAATTCTATCCACTCTTTTTTAAATTCTTGAACGGAAAATACCGTATTTTCCAATTTCTCCGGCGCCGCTTTTTTGCCGGATAAACTTACAATATAGATAATGATTATACTTATAACCAACAACCAAGGCACGACAAACAGAAAATGCAAATCGCCGAAAATCGCTGTTTTGAAAAATACCAACAATATGGCAACCGCCAATCCGGACATCAATCCGGCAAACGCCCCGTTTCCATTTGCCCTTTTGCTGAAAATGCCCACAAGAAACGCCGCTACAACAGGAGGAGATATGTAAGATAATATTTCTTGATAATATTTCAGCAACGAGCCGAATTTGCCGATTTGAGGCGCCCATAAAGTCGCAATAACAATAATTACCAAGGTGGTTATTTTTCCGACCCATACAATCTTTTTCGAATCTGCATTCGGGTTCCATTGTTTATAAAAATCCATAGTAAATAAAGTAGAACAGGAATTAAGCGCCGCACTCAAGGTTGACATCAACGCCGATAGCAATGCCGCCAAAATAACGCCCAACAAGCCTACCGGAAGCAAACGAATAATCATGGTCGGATATACCATGTCCGGACTTTCCAAATCCGGAAATAAACCCTTGGCAATCAAGCCCGGTATCGCAATAATAAACAAGGTGGTTATCGTAAGAAATCCATTGAATAATAATCCTTTTCTTCCTTCATCCACACTCTTGGCGCTCAATACACGCTGAACCATGGTTTGATTATTCGCCCAAAAATAAATACCCAAGAAGGGCATCCCCACAATCAATCCCAACCAGGGAGTCGCCAAATCGTCGTTGGAGCGAATCAATTTGGTAAGAATATCTTCGCTCTGAAACAAATCCACAAAATAATCTCCACCTTTCTGAAAACAGGAAAAAGCAAGAATCGCCGAACCGGTGATTAATATAACCGCTTGTACCAATTCTGTTTTAATTACCGAGGTAAGCCCGCCGGGGATTGTATAAGACGCCGCCAATATGGCAAAAATAAGAATTACCCACCGGATATCAATCTCCGGGTAAATCAGCTTAATAATCAATGCTCCGGCATAAAGCGCTCCGGCTGCATCCAAAAAAATATTACCGAAAATACATACAATTGAAAAATAATACCGGGAACGTCTGTCAAACCGTTTTTCAAGAAACTCCGGAATGGTGAAAACCTTGGAACGGATGTATAGCGGCAACAAAAAAACGGCAAAAAATACCATAACCACCACACCCGTCAGGTTATAATTAAATACCGCCAAACCGGTGTGGTAAGCATCTCCGGATTGCCCGATTAAGGTAGTGCTGGAAATACTGGCGGCAAACAATGAAAGACCGACTACCCACCAAGACATCGAACGCCCGGCTAAAAAATAAGATTGCGTATCCGAACTTTTTCCGGTCTTTATACCCCACCATACAATCAGAAAGACATATAAGGCAAGTATAATGATATCAATAGGGTTTATGGAAAGTGTTTGCATTTTAATTAATATATGTTTATCTTTGCAAAGTGTCTGCAAAGGTACTTTAAAAAATGTTTGCAAAATACATGTTTCATGTCGATTTATTATGTTTTTTTGAACATTATTTTTGAGCAAATTTATTAAACTACACTGTATGAAAGAATTTCAAAAAGAAATTACGCCATTGGCATCCGATGATTTATTCATTGTTTTGAATCATAATTCTGCAAAATTTGATTATCCGGTACATTTTCATACCGATTTTGAAATAAATTTAGTCATGGATACCTACGGGCAACGGATTGTCGGCGATTCTATCGAAGACTTTTCCAATCTGGATTTGGTCATGATAGGCCCCAACATTCCACATGCGTGGAAAGGAGAGATTGTAGAAAACAACCATGTAGTGACCATCCAATTTTCAGATAAATTATTGAATTTTCCTATTTTGGAAAAACGAATATTCAGCAACATTAAAAATCTATTGTACGAATCACAAAGGGGGATTGTATTTTCTGAAAAAACAATGCTGTTAATCAAAGAGAAAATTCTCACTTTAACAAAGCAGCAAGGCTTTCAAACGGTTTTGGAGTTTTTTTCAATTCTGAACGAATTATCCATATCCGACAGAAGAATATTGGTTAGCAATCAGTTTGACGGACAAGCCATTGTCCGCACATCCAAAAGCCGGAGAATCGCCAAAGTATGCGAGTATATTGAGAAAAACTACAAAACCCAAATCACTTTAAAAGAAATTTCATCGCTCGTAAACATGTCCGAATCGGCATTCAGCCATTTTTTTAAAAAGAAAACCAATACTTCTTTCAAAGATTATCTGACGAATATCCGTATTACCCAAGCCTGTCAATTGTTGACAAAAACAACACATTCCATCGCCGAAATCTGCTTCGCCTGCGGATTCAACAACTTATCCAATTTTATCCGCATATTTAAAAAGAAAAAAGGGACGACCCCTTCCGATTATCGGATATTGATTGAACAATTGTTGATAAAGTATTGAAATATAGCAATGAGCGACAAACGGGATTCGAACCCGCGACCCTCAGCTTGGGAAGCTGATGCTCTACCAACTGAGCTACTGTCGCAAATCGACCGTAAAAGTAGGCATTTTTTTCAAATTTCTATCCATGTTTACCGATTTTTTTTGATTAATGGAATCGTCATGTCGAGACTCCACCCCACTAACGCAGGGAAAAAAGGATAATGACGTAAATTTGCAACGTTCTATTAATCAGAGTATTAAAAATCACGTCATTGTAAGTATTGGTGACCGATTTTTGAAAGAATCACTGCATTATTTTGACCAACGCAGTACGAATGAAGGTGTCCGCTTTTAGAAAATAAACAGAACTCATTTCCAAGTTTGTACCGTCAAACAGTCAACGGATTGATATGAGTGATTTTGCATTTCCTGTATCGGTAATTTATTTAGAATGGGAAGAATTGTATATTTTAATTAAAATCGTTGATAAATTAAAAGTTTCCGAAATGAATAAGTTTAACCAATAAAATAAAACCCAAAAAAGCACCCAAAAATAGGATATCTAATTGGTCATAATTGGTTGTTTGCATTGTCAAATAAAAAAGTTTATTACCTTTGCAGATAATAATTAGAAGCAAATGATTTTATTTGAAAATATAGTTAATAGTCTCGTATGCTCCACAAACAGTAGATTCTGTATTCGTATGAAACACAGTTTGAGTATTTTATTGATATTCTGCTTTCTAATCGCTATCTTCCCTATCGGTTTATTTGGTCAGGATTCTATCCCCGGATTATTGGACAATCCGGATGAGTTGTTGAATCCGGAAAGCAGTTTCCACCAAACGCTTAAAACCCGGTTTATCGAAGGTTCCGCCCTCTTTATGAGTTTTATCGCGCTTTCGCTGATTGTCGGATTAGCCTTTTGTCTGGAACGAATTATTTATTTGAATCTGGCGCAGGTTAATACGAAAAAGCTAATTGCGGAAGTAGAAGAAAAATTAGCCGAAAACGATGTAGAAGGTGCGCGGGAAATCGCACGGGACACCAGAGGCCCTATCGCATCCATCTGTTATCAGGCGCTGTCGCGCATTCACGAAAGCATTGATGCAATCGACAAATCCATCACTTCTTTCGGAAGCGTTCAAACCGGATTGTTGGAAAAAAACCTTTCATGGATTACCTTGTTTATCGCAGTCGCCCCTTCGCTCGGTTTTCTTGGAACCGTTGTCGGCATGATTCAGGCATTCGACAATATTCAGCAATACGGAGACATCAATCCTTCCATCATTGCCGAAGGTATGAAAGTGGCTTTGATAACCACCGTCGGCGGATTGATTGTCGCCATTATCCTCCAGTTTTTTTACAATTATATTCTCGTCAAAATCGAAGGAATAGTCAATGAAATGGAAGACAATGCCGTCAAAATATTAGATATGATCGTCAAGTACAAAAAATGATAAGTTTTAAATCATCCTCCAATAAAATCTCCACCATCGTACTCTGGGTTTGCATGTTGATTACCCTGGGTTTATCCGTGTGGTTTTATTGGGCGTATTCGGCGAATCCGGAAGATATTGAAAATGAGACTTCTCTGCTTATTGATTGGCTTTTCATCGTGTTGATTGTCACCACATTGGCCAGTTTGTTCTTTTTCATTTATTATTTTTTCAGGCAATGGAAAAAAGCGCCGAAAAAAATTTGGCAGCCTACAATAGGCATTGTTTCTATATGCTTGCTATTTTTCATTACCTATACCGCAGGAAACGGGACTCCTTTGTCCATTTCCGGCTACAAAGGAAATGAAAATACCTATATCTGGCTTAAACTAACCGACATGTGGATTTACTCCATATATATATTATTGGTATTGGCGCTCATCGCTCTCTTGGGCGGAATCGTGTGGAGTTATCTTAAAAAGCTCAAATAAAATGGCTTATCTAAAGCGGAAAATACCTCAATTCAATGCAACCTCTTCGGCGGATATCGCCTTCATTTTGCTGCTTTTTTTCCTGCTTACCGGTTCCCTCGATCCTAAATCCGGTATCTACCGCAGGTTATCGCCCGCCGCATCCGAAGCCAAACTGAAAAAGAAAACGGATATTGAAAATCGCAATTTGGTAACTTTCTCCATCGACGAAAACAATCAAATTTGGATGAAAGACAGTCCGGTCGCATTGCCCGAAATCCGGGATATCGCCAAAACGTTCATTGCCAACCCGAATGATTTAGATTTTTTGCCGGAAAAAACGCCTGCCGATATTTACGGATTAGGTATCGTTCCGGTTTCAAACAAAGCCGTCATCCATCTCGAATTTAGCCGGAATACCGCCTATCAAACCTATATCTCCGTATTGGGCGAACTGACAGCGGCTTACGACGATCTGCGAAGCGAACTGGCTTTTGATAAATTCCATCAACCGTTTAACGATTTGACGGAGGAACAAAAAATCGCATTGCGCGAAGTGTATCCCCAACAGATTTCAGAAAAAGAATTATCCGGAAAGGAGGTCGGCGATGAGTAGATTCCGTAAAACCGGCCCCCGGGAAGTGCCCGCCCTAAACACCGCCTCTCTACCCGATTTGATTTTCACTTTGCTGTTTTTCTTTTTATTGGTAGCCAATATGCGGTCAGTCCCCACCTTGACCAAGTTTGAGATGCCGAATGCCGTCGAGCTGCAAAAATTAAAGGAAAAATCCTTGTTGATTTTCATCATCGTTGGTCAACAAGACCCGCAAGAAAAAGAGAAATTGCCTGAAATACAATTGAATTACAATTTCACTACTTTGGAAAAAATGCCGGAAGACCTGCGGAAAATTAAAAGTGAAATAAAAGCAGAAGACCATGATAAAATGACTGTCGTACTGAGAATTGACAAAAATACCCCGATGGGATTGGTCAACGATATCCGTAAAACTCTGCGGGAAGCAAATCTGCTTACCGTATTTTATGCGGCGGAGAAAGGAAAACCGTGATATTAAACGATTTAAAATATTTTTTACCTGCTATTCCAATATTTTTTCATACATTTGTCAAAAAATAAAATGCTGATTATGGGACAACATCAATTAGACGAATTAGACAAAAAAATTCTGGAAATGATCGTGGATAACGCACGTATTCCTTTCTTAGAAGTAGCGCGTGAATGTAATGTTTCGGGCGCAGCCATTCACCAGCGGGTTCAAAAATTAATCAATATGGGCATTATCAAAGGTTCTGAATTTATATTGGACCTCGATAAAATCGGATACGAAACGGCTGCTTACATGGGCATTTTCTTGAAAGACCCCAGTCAATTCAATTATGTGGTCGAAAAATTGCATGAAATTCCGGAAGTCGTAGAATGTCACTATACCACAGGAAAATACGATTTATTTATCAAAGTGTTTGCCCGAAACAATCAACACTTGTTGTCGGTAATTCACCAAAAACTTCAGCCCTTGGGATTGTCCCGTACCGAAACGCTTATTTCCTTTAAAGAAGCATTCCGGCGGCAAATTCCACTGCATTTTGAATCGGAAGAAGAAAAAAAACAAAAATAGTTTGGTTGGAATAAAATTATTGCGTATCTTTGCACGCTCAAAAGAAAAGCAAATTTTAAAATCTTAGAGATTAACAATATAAAGAAATAGAAAATAAGATGTCGAAAATCTGTCAAATTACCGGAAAGAAAGCAATGGTGGGCAACAATGTTTCGCATTCAAACCTCAGAACAAAAAGGAAGTTTGATGTCAACTTGTTTACGAAAAAGTTCTATTGGGTAGAACAAGATTGTTGGGTGGACCTTAACATTTCAGCTAACGGTTTGCGTACCATCAATAAAATAGGATTGGATGCCGCGTTGAAAAAAGCGGCTGAAAAAGGTTATATTAACTTATAAAATATAGGAGACCTTACGATATGGCAAAGAAAGCAAAAGGAAACAGAGTACAAGTGATTTTGGAATGTACCGAGCACAAAGAAAGCGGCTTGCCCGGAACTTCCCGTTACATCACAACAAAAAACCGGAAAAATACGACCGGTAGATTGGAAATTAAAAAATACAATCCGATTCTGAAAAGAGTAACAGTTCATAAAGAAATTAAATAATCAGATAAACCCATGGCAAAGAAAACCGTTGCGGGATACCGCGAGAAGTCTGAAGGACGTTCCTATTCAAAAGTAATAAAAATGGTTAAATCACCAAAAACAGGAGCGTATATCTTCAAAGAAGAAATGATTCCTAACGAAGCAGTAAAAGATTATTTCAATAAATAAAAAATTAACTTAGTCTGTCATTGTGGGTTTGACCGGCAATCATGAAATAAAAGTTAATTGGTAATGCACATAAAAAAGCTTCCTTTCGATATATCTGTCGAAAGGAAGTTTTTTTATATTACATTTTGAGGTGCCTTTGCAGGCTAAATATTAATTTGAGGTGTCGGTAAAAGAAATCCCTACGGGATGTATCGCTCGGTAAAAAAATTCCCCTTTTCTTTGACAACGAATAATGTAGTTTTGATTATTTATTGTCAAAGAAAAGGGTAGTACTATACTATTTCTTCATATCCATCGGCAATTCCACTTCTTTCGGAGCATATTCCTCCAACAGTTCTATAATCTTAACTGCCGGCAATGTATCATTATACCATTTATGCTCTTTGAGATATTCCAAGGTATGAATGGCTTGTCGCCTCAATATTTCTATATGCTTATCCGCTTCCGCACCATGCTCTAACAGGCAACGCACCACTTCATAATTGTGATTGCGGATAGCCCCCCGCAAGGGTTCACAGTTATTCACATTGACATCGGCGCCATGATTTATCAAAGCTTCGACAATATCCTTATTCGCTGATAGATTAACCGTAGCGAATTCAATAGGGAATATCGGATTAACGCTACCCGTTTTTAAAGATACATCCGCCCCATGATCCAGCAAATAGTTTAATATGGCCGTATCGCCTTTATAAATTGCTTCATCCAGAGGGGTAGAACCAATATTGGGTTCAAGATTGGGATCTGCCCCATGTTCCACCAATAATTGAACACTACGAATATCGCCTTTATGAACAGCGTATGACAATGGTGTGGATTCATACGCACAACGATTGTTTTCATTTACATCATATCCTTCTTCTATCAGTTGCTTCATTTTGTCGTACTTCTTTTTTTCAATGGATTGAAAAAAGGGGCCTAAGCACTCCCAATGACTATTATCATAATTCAGGATACAAAGGTAAGTGAAAGGTATACAACAAAGGATACCCACTACAAAAACTATTTTCCCTGCAATCTTTTTTATTCCGACTACAAATGATAGCATCAAAAAAAGAAGTCCTACCATAACAAGAAAAAGGAAAAGATATACGTATAACAATACACTAAGATCTCCCATAAGATATTTATTTTTAATCTTTATTGAAAATTGAAATTTCTAAAAAATATAATCTTTTGTTTCCGTATATTTAATCAGATTAATAAAAGGTTGGTAACCTCTTTGATGTTGCAATATCCAAAAAGCGGCCAAGGCATCTCTCCCCATTTGTGTAGATTTCTCATTTTTATATACATCTTCTTCATCCACGCCAAACCAGTCTTTTATAATAAAATCAAGTTTGACTTCCAGAACCGTCGCATCATGGTAAACTTTACCGAATTTATCAAACTGGTCGCTTTTGCCTTTATGCTTTATTTTTGATAAATACCCTTTCAATTCTACTTCTTGAATCCCGCTAAAAGCTGCACGGTACGACAGCTTCCATGTATTTGAAAAATCAATTAAATTATCCTTAAGTTTAGTGGTAATATCCTGAGTCATACCACCTCTGTAAGCTACCATAATGCTGCCTTTTAACGAATCAAGCAATTTATTTAAATTGCTACCACTTCTATCCGGCCAAGATTCCAAAGTATGTTCAAGAGTTATTCCTTTATTATCCCAGAAATTTCGTTTTAATTTATCGTTATAATCTGGTCCTAAAAAACCAACAGAACCAACTACCTTAAACCAAAAAAACATTATCTCCAACAGTTCATCATTACTCAATTCTTGAAGCAGTCTTCGCCTTGCCAAAACTGTTCGATTAGGTGTGAAATGCGCATCCGGTTTTAAAACATCTTCTATCCAACCTTTTCTACCATGCTTTTTCCTAATTTCATCGCTTATCTTATATTGATATTCGGCATGAAGCAATGCGGCAGTAATAGAGTCTGTCGGTTCTCCTATTTGTTTACGGATGATATCATTCTGTGTAAGCACAATTGTCCAATTCAATGGGATCTTCCCCTTCCAAGGCAAGCACCCCTTTATAACCATAAGCCATAGTCTTTTGTTTTTTAATGATTTATAATTCCTTGTGCAAATATAAACAGAATATGATTAAAAACATAAAAAATGCAACTTTTTTCAAAAATTATTCTTAATTAATACTATTCTTATCTCCGTCTCTACAATTACATCCGGCGTGTCGTTGTCCGTCGCGCGTTCGATGACGCGGTAGTTGCCCAGCAGCGGACCGGCGGGTATGACCGCAACGAGAAACATCAATCCCAAAGCGGACAGCAGGCCGCCGGTTACGAAAATGGATACTATAATGTATAGTTCGTGCATCAGTATATAACTTTTGGGAGCAAAGGTAGTGATAATTCGGAAGACGGACAATGGGGCGTTCGGCTACACCGGCAGCGATGCCCAGACATGTGTAGCTGAGCAATATTGGTCGAGGCAGATAGTTTTTAAAGGGAGGATAACAATATTTTTCAATTTCAATCGTCTTATAAATTAAAAAACCCTTATATTTATAGTGTATCATGGAGTTATATAGTGTCGTAATTATCTTGTTAGCGGTTGCTATCGGATTATCGCCGGTAGCGACCCGGATGAAGTTGCCCTATCCCGTTTTGCTGTTGGCCGCAGGGATTGCCGTTGGATTTATTCCGGGATTTCATCGTATATCCATCAATCCGGAAGTTGTGTTTTTGATATTTCTTCCGCCTATGCTTTATGATGCGGCGTATAATATCTCTTTCAAAGATTTCAAAGCCAATATACAGACCATTTCGCTTTTAGCTATCGCTTTGGTTTTTGTTACAACGACGGCCATTGCAGCGGCCGTACATTATTGTATTCCGGGAATGACCTGGCCTTTGTCTTTTGTATTGGGAGCTATTCTTTCTCCGCCGGATGCTATTGCGGCAACCGGCGTTACCAAAGGGCTTGGACTGCCGCATCGCACCAATGTTGTGTTGGAAGGCGAGAGTTTAATCAACGACGCCTCCGCATTGGTCGCCTTTCGTTTTGCGGTGGCTGCGGTGGCAGGAAGCGCTTTTATTCCTTGGAAAGCCGGGGTGATGTTTTTGGTTGCCCTTGTTGGGGGATTTTTAGTCGGTTGGGGAATTTGGATATTGTTTGCATTCCTCGTAAAAAAAAGGAAATTGGATACGAATGTAATCGTCAGTCTGAACTTGCTGCTTCCTTTTGTTGCTTATTTGATAGCCGAAAACATACATGTGTCGGGGGTAATTGCGGTTGTGACGACCGGACTGATTGTTTCCCGCCACCGAGATAAATTTTCCGAACAAACCAATATTCAATCTAAATCTGCTTGGGATACCGGCGTATTTATTCTCAGTGGATTGGTCTTTATTCTAATAGGGTTGGAATTTCCACACGTATTGGAAAATATACCCACACAGGATATTTTGCCGTTAATTGGCTGTGCCTTTTTGATTTTTTTGGTAGCATTAGTTATTCGAATGGTGGTTATTTTCTGGCATAAAATCAACACAAAAAGGCAATTGTTGATTTTAAGAAAACGAATTAATGACCCCAAATTTAAAGCCGCCATCAGCCAAAGGGGAAGTGTCATAAGTAAACCCTATCAGGCTTTTGAGGAACGAATAAAAATATTTGAGTCGCTGTTGCTACACTGGAAAGAAGCGGTTATTATCGGTTGGTCGGGTATGCGGGGGATTGTTTCGTTGGCAGCCGCATTTTCCCTGCCGTTGGTAATGGCCGACGGTAGCGCATTTCCTCAACGGGATATCATTCTTTTTCTGACGGTTGCAGTGGTAATTCTGATGCTCGTAATACAAGGCTTGGGCCTGCCGGTTCTTGTTAAATTGCTTAAAATCAAAGAGAAGAAATAAATTGTCGAATATTCAATCAGAGTAGATAATGCTTTTTCTATCTGCTGATTGTACCTTTCTGCTTGAAAATAGCCAAATGTATCCAAGCCATATTCGTAAATACATTTTCGATTTGTTTTAAACGATTCGTTGACTACAATCTGCTTGCAAGTAATTTTGTTTTCCATTCTTCAAATTCTTGATTGGCAGTTGTTAAGGGAGTAAATTTCTCCTTTTCAATTTGGTAAAAATGTTCCATCCAATCGTCTTGTGTCCCGTAAAATGGGATATAAGGACTTTTCATTCAAGTTGTACAACTTAATTAACCTACAATCAAACGAATGATTGGGTAAATCAATGCAGCAAGCAGTGCGCTCACGGGAATGGTAAGAATCCAAGCCCACAGCAGGTTGATGGTAATGCCCCAACGCACGGCGGACAAGCGTTTGAACGCGCCTACGCCCATGATAGCGCCCGTAATGGTGTGCGTGGTGCTTACTGGAATTTTCAGAATCTCCGTCAGAAAAAGCGTTATAGCTCCGGATGTTTCGGCAACGACGCCTTCCAGCGGTGTTACTTTTGTGATGCGCGACCCCATTGTTTTAATAATCCGCCATCCGCCCGACATCGTTCCCAAAGCAATAACCGTAAAACAGGTAAAAGGGACCCAGGCGAGGCTGTTATTTTCGGCCATTTCCTTGATACTGTGCATGTGCATCCATTCAGGCATAATGTTTGCGATAGAAGCGTCGTTCGTAGCGGCTATCAAGGCAGCGCCGATGATACCCATTACTTTTTGCGAATCGTTCAATCCATGTCCGATACTGAACAATCCCGAAGATACCAACTGCAAGCGTTTGAACCATCGGTTTGCCTTGTGGTGGCCAACATTGCGGCAAACCCAGAAAACGAAGGAAGTAAACAGAACAGACACTATCATCCCAATAAGCGGCGCCAAGATAATGAACGCGGCAATGGTAACTACGCCTTTGTTTACCTTTCCTCCGACCCCAATCCAATCGACCCAGTGTACGACATCGATGTTCCCTACGCTGGCGATGGCCGCTCCCATAAATCCGCCGATTAATGTATGCGACGACGAGGAGGGAATACCCAACCACCATGTAAGCAAATTCCAGGCAATGGCAGCTAACAAACCGGAAAGGATAACCGGTAATGTGATAAAATTTTCAAATATGGTTTTCGAAACCGTATTGGCAATGCCAAATTCACCGATAATGTATTTGGCAATAAAAAAAGCGACAAAATTAAAAAAAGCCGCCCAAAGAACTGCCCGAAAAGGTGTTAATACCTTGGTCGATACAATTGTTGCAATAGAATTTGCCGCATCGTGAAAACCATTGATATAATCAAAAATCAAGGCAAGAATGATAACTATGATAAGTAAAACCATAATCCTTAATTTGTTAAGCGTATTTTACGATAATGGTTTTCAACACTTTGCCTACGTTATTGATTTTATTGGCGGATTTTTCCAATTCCTGAATAATTTCCTTTAACTTAATCAGTTCGATTGGACTCAAATCACTTTTGAAAAGTGTTGTAATTCCTTTTTCATAAACCACATCGGCTGCTTCTTCAAGTCGTTTGATTTCTTTGGCGTGATTCTTAACCTGTTGGTCTGTTTTTTTCAGGTTGGTAAGCTCAGCAACCGCCAATTGAATTTCAACGGTCGCTTTTTTAATGATTTCCGCCAGTTGAAGTGTCGAATCCGGCAAAATTTCCGGAAAATAAAGCAAAACCTTTTGCGCCGAACGATTTATGGCGTCAATAGAGTCGTCCATTTGGTCGGCCAAAGCGCTGATATCTTCCCGGTCGAAAGGCGTAATGAATGTTTCATTAAGCGCTTTGAAGATTCGCCCTGTCACTTTATCGCCCTTCACTTCTTCCTCTTTGATTAATTTACACAATTCCTTCCTTCGTTCTTTGTCGTTGGAAGAAAATAACTCCGTCAAAAGAAGAGCCGCCTGGTCTAATACCGTCGCCGTCTCGTTTAATAACGGGAAAAATCGCACATCTTTTGGTGAAAGAAAACTTAAAATACTATTCAGTTTCATTGAAATTATAATCTAAAGAGTTTTTATTACAGAATATTACGGCGCGAAGATACGGCTTTAAATTATATTAGCCAACATTTTTTTATAAAATTTTAATAAATTGATAAATGCGGAAAATATTTATTCTTACCGCAATTCTTACCGCAAAAACAAAAATGGCTGACATTTACTATTGAATATCAGCCATTTACTAACCTTACAAGTTGTCCTGATAGGACTCGAACCCATACAGGCAGAACCAGAATCTGATGTGCTACCATTACACCACAGGACATCGTTTTGCGGCGACAAAGTTACAAATTTATTTGAATTTCAAAAAATATTCAAGGTTTTCCTTGTCAAATTTTTGAAAAATGAAGATAAAATTTTCTAAAATTGCCTTTACAAACTATTTTTTGCCTTTCGCTTTCTTCTTGTCTTTCGCTTTAAAGCTGTCTTTCGGTCTGAAATCGTCTTTTGCTTTAAAACTATCTTTCCCTTTGCGGTCATCTTTCGCTTTATAGCTGTCTTTGAAGAATTTGCGGTCTTTCTCCGCTATCTTTTTTGTGCGATTTTCCGAAGGAGATGGTTGAGCGGCTTCCACGGCAACTCGCCGCCCGAAAGCTTTGACTCCGTCTAAACTTTGAATAACACGGTCTCGGTCGGATTCGGCTACCTCGAAGAAAGAAAAATTCTTCAGCAAATCAATTTTGCCGATTTCTACTTTCCGCCCGTGAACATTATCGTTCAACAAGCCAATGACCGATTGTGGACTCATGCCGTCTGTCTTTCCCAAATTGATAAACAATCGGGAGAAACCTTTTTCCGAAGCGCGGCCGGTTCCTTTTCCATTGCCTCTTCTTTCTACTCTATCTGAGCCTCTTCCGGTTCCTTTTCTATCGTTTTTTTCCCATTTAGAACCGCCTTCCATGGGCGATTCAATGTCGCCCGCCGCCTGATAATAATCAATTAAACGGTTAAATTCGAGGGAGATAAGTCGTTTTATCACGTCTTCTTTATCCAACCAATCCAATTTGCGGTAAATGGATGGCATGATGCTTTGGATTTCTTCCTCGTTTACTTGTACTTTTTCGATTTTATCAACCAGACTAAAAAGCTGCCTTTCGCAAATTTGTTTTCCGGAAGGAATAACTCCCTGTTCAAATTTTTTATTGATAACTTTCTCAATCTCTTTGATTTTATGTTTTTCTCTCAAGTGGATGATGCCGATGGAAGTACCTGTTTTTCCGGCTCTTCCTGTCCGTCCGCTCCGGTGGGTGTAGGATTCCACATCGTCCGGCAAACCGTAGTTGATGATGTGTGTCAAATCATCGACATCCAAACCGCGGGCTGCCACATCGGTCGCCACCAGCAACTGAATATTCCGCAGACGAAATTTCTGCATCACATAATCCCGTTGCGCCTGCGATAAATCGCCATGCAAAGAATCGGCATTGTAACCGTCTTTAATCAGCAAATCGGCAATTTCCTGGGTTTCTTTCCGCGTGCGACAAAAAACAATTCCGTAGATATTGGGATTATAGTCGGCGATTCGTTTCAATACAAGGTATTTATCCCGTGCATTAACCATATAATAAATATGGCGAACATTCTGAGCGCCTTCGTTTTTCCGTCCGATAATGATTTCTTTCGGGGCGCGCATGTATTTTTTGGCTATTCGGGCAATGCCTTCCGGCATGGTTGCGGAAAACAGCAGCATGTTCCGGCTGGGAGGGATGACGGATAATATCTCGTCGATGCTTTCGGAAAAACCCATGTTCAGCATCTCGTCGGCCTCGTCTAATACCACATTCCGCACGCATTTCAAATCGACGGTTTTGCGGTTAATCAAGTCAATTAAACGACCGGGAGTTGCCACGATTACGTGAACGCCGCGGCGAAGCGCCTTGATTTGGCTTTCGATACTCGAACCGCCGTAAACCGGAAGCACTTTCAGGCCGGCTACGTATTTGGAGTAATCGTTGAGATCGTCGGCAATTTGCAAACACAATTCACGTGTAGGGCAGAGGATAACCGCCTGCGGCTGAACGTTATTTATCTGGATTTCCTGAATGAGCGGCAAGCCGAATGCGGCTGTTTTTCCTGTTCCTGTTTGGGCAAGAGCTATTACTTCATTATTGTTGCCGAGTAGATAGGGAATCACTTCCTCTTGTACCGGCATGGGACTCTCGTATCCCATTTCGCTGATTGCCCGGATAATTTCCGCGGCAACGCCTAATTCTTCAAATGTCTTCAAAATGGATGTTTTCTTTTTAAAATCGTGCAAAGGTACGTATTATTTTAATTAATACGCTGATAAAGCATTATTTCTTTTAATTTTTCTCGCTTTTGGGGCGTTAATTCTAATTCTTGCTCTAAATATTTATCAATAGAGCCATATTCTTTGGCAATCTTCTCGAAAGACCAAGTAATATCTTCTCTGTGAGCGCGAAGCATTGTAGTCATCGTTTCCTGTATATCCGGCTCGTCTTCATACATTTCCATATTGTAGAGCATGGAATTATAGTCGATTAAGTCATTAGACAACAAGTAATCATAGACAATTTGATCCCAATCAATACCTAAAGCGGTTAAGATAAGCGCAGATGCAATGCCGGTTCTCTCTTTTCCCATGGAACAATTCATCACTATCGGATAATTATTCTTGTCTAATAAAATGTCGAACATATCGATAAAATAATCGGGATTATCATACAATAGAGAAGCCATAACATCTTGTAACGCAATCAATACATCCCCTTTTTTCATTTCTCCGGATAGTATTTTATCGAAAAAAATATTGGGGCGGCTCAAACGCAGCGGTATATTAATTATTTGTGGCGCCAAATATTTATACGGTTGCATAAACTTTTCATTGTTCGTTCGAAAATCAATAATCGTTTTGATACCCAAGTTATCCAACATTTTCATATCCAGTAAAGTAGCTTCCGCTAAAGAACCGGAACGGTACAACTTACCCCATTGCGTTTGCTCGTTTTTGCTGTTGTAATAACCGCCCAAATCCCGAAAATTTCTTAAACCTTGCATGGGGATGTAACGCTCTGCCGTTATTACCGAATATTTTTTATCGAAAACCAGACAAAAATAACTTCGGTTCAAAGAGTGCATGGCATAAACATTCTTATATCCCGTGTGAATTTCCGCTTCGGCAATGGGAGAATATAAATTGAAAGTATCGGGAGAGAATGATTCATAAATATTTACCGAACCTTCCATGGGAGGAAAAGTTTCCCATTTAATCATATAATACCCCGACTGAGTTGCTTCACAAACAACCCTGATATCAGGCTTTTCTTGAACGCAAGATGATAAAAGCAAGAATGGGAGAATCGGAAATGCTAATTTTCTTAACATATAAAGGCTTCTGTTTTTTTTACTTCTTACGCAAAGATAAATATAAAAAAACTAAAATCGGATGAATTAAATAAATTTAACTTTGGAGGAGAAAATCAAAGCCGTTTAGTTGGTTGTTTTAACAATAAGCAACCAACCAAACGGTTGATATAACAGATTTAAATCAAGATATGGTAGTTACCGGGATTTCTCGCTTAATACTTTGACGTAAAGAAATAAGTGTTTCCGTTGAGATAACACCGTGAATTTCCTGTATGCGGCCATTTAATAATTCCATAAAATGGTCGTTGTCGCGAGCATAAAGTTTTATCAACATGGTGTATGGACCTGTTGTAAAATGACATTCTACTACTTCCGGTATTTTTTCAAATTCGGGAACTACATCTTTATACATGGATCCGCGCTCCAATTTTACACCTATATATGTACAAGTGTTGAAACCCAATACGCTGGGATTAATGTGGTAGCCGGAACCGGTAATTACCTTCATCTCGATCATTTTTTGTACTCGCTGATGTATGGCCGCTCTTGACACATTACATACTTCAGCTACATCCTTAAAAGGAATCCGGGCATTTTGGGAAATTATTTCCAAAATTTTACGGTCTAATTTATCAATTTTTTCCATGATTATTGTCTGTATATAAAATGAAAAATAGATTATTGAGCAGCTACAATGTCGAGCAGTTCCACTTCAAAAATAAGTGCGGCATACGGTCCAATGCCTGCTTGAGGATAACCCGATTCACCATAACCCATATTGTAAGGAACATATAAAATATATTTAGAACCAACAGGCATCAGTTGAATTCCTTCTGTCCACCCGGAAATTACCCCATTCAGAGAAAATGTAGCAGGTTCGCCTCCTTGTTTTTCTGTGCTGTCAAATTCGGTACCATTAATCAGAGTTCCTTTGTAGATTACTTTAACTGTACTTTCAGCGGTCGGTTTAGCGCCTTTTCCCTCTGTGATTACTTTGTATTGCAATCCGCTGGGTAATGCTACTACACCTTCTTTCGTAGCATTTTCTTCTAAAAACTTAGCATTTTCTTCCAAATACACTTTATTAGCTTCTGCTTTTATCCTTTCGATAGCTGTTTGAGCATAAATTTCAGCGTCTGCTTTACTTATTTTTAAGTTTTTGTTTAAGGTAGCAGCGATAAAGCCGGCTAAAAAATCATTCTTGTTGATTTTTTTTGTCGTGTCGGTACCAAAGATTTGCTGAGTAACACCCGGCAACATTTGAACAGCTACTTCTTGTCCGATGTGCAAACCTTTTATACGAGCAGTTTCCGCTTTGTTACCTTCTTTTACATTGGCGCCTTCTAAGAATCCTTTTACAAAATCGTTTAATTGAGTAGAATCAACGCCCATTTGCAACAGATATTGGTCTAACCCTTGCGTAAAATTTATGCCTTGCGCATAAGAGATAGAATCCAAACTTGTTTTAAGACTTGCAGTTGGCGTTTTTGGGGAACATGAAAATAGAGATACAAGAACTAATGTTGCTAAACTGAATGCAACGATGAATGATAATTTTCTCATTTGAAATTTAATTGTTTTTAATTTATACTATTCTTTAATTTACTCATTAAATTTTTTGCAAAAGTAATACATTTTAGAATAAAAATGGTAAAATGCTCGGATTTTTTTGTATATTTGTAAATTAATAAGTATGTTTTAACAAAAAATTAATTATTTTATGGGAAATAGGATTAGAATTTACTGCAAAAATAACGGTAAATACCAGGATTTTGATCCGGGGATTACCTTGTTTGAAATTTATAAAGCCTTGGATGTAAAATTGCCGAACCCTTTGGCGGGAGCGCGGGTAGATAATATATCCCGCTCCTTGACTTATAATTGTTATACCCCGAAGGATGTGGAATTTATTGATATCAGCGACCCGTCGGGAATGCGGTCTTATGTTCGCTCCTTGTGTTGTATTTTATCCAAGGCGGTAAACGACCTTTATCCCAACGGCAAAATTTATTTTGAATATCCGGTTTCAAAAGGCTATTATTGCGATTTGGACATTGCCGCCGAAATTACGGTTGAAGTGGCGGAAAAACTGAAAGAAAGAATGTGGGAAATTATAAGAGAAGACCTTCCTTTTGAAACTTGTTCCGGCCATACGAAAGACGTAGTCGCCTTGTTTCGCGGAAAAAATATGGAAGATAAGGCCCTCTTGTTGGAAACCCTGGGAAAAGTCTATTCTAAATACAATGTCCTCGGCGACCATATTGATTATTACTATGGCGCCTTGCAGCCCAGCACCGGATCGATTTATTTGTTCGGTCTCGAAAAATTCGGCGAAGGTCTGTTGTTGCGGATTCCCAATATGCAAAAACCGCAGGAATTGCAGCCAATGGTACAACAAGATAAGATGATGTCCGTATTCAATGAATTGCTCACTTACCAAAAAGCGGTGCAAATGAGGAATATAGGCGATTTGAACCGGGCGAATCAAAAAGGAACCATATCCGATTTAGTGAAAGTTTCCGAGGCCATGCAAGAAAGAAAAGTCGCCCAGATTGCAGATGAAATTACTTCAAAGTTTAAAAGCGGAGTCCGGATTGTGCTCATTTCAGGGCCGTCTTCCGCCGGTAAAACCACTTTTTGTAAACGCTTGCAGATCGAATTAATGGTTAATACCCTGCGCCCAATCAGCATCTCGTTGGATGATTATTACGTAAACCGCATTGATACACCCTTAGACGAAAACGGGGAATATGATTACGAATCGCTGTATGCCATTGATTTAAAAACGTTTAATTCCGATTTAAAGAAAATCCTGTCAGGCGAAGAAGTGGCGCTTCCTACTTACGATTTTGTGCGGGGAGAACGGGTTTACAGAGGAAATACCATCCAATTGAAAGAAGATTCCGTTTTGGTCATGGAAGGAATTCATGCGCTGAATCCGCTTCTTTTGCCCGGAATAAATCCCTCGGTTGCGTATAAAATATACGTTTCCGCCCTGACGACCATCTCGATTGACGACCACAACTGGATTCCGACCACGGACAACCGCTTGCTGCGCAGAATAATCCGCGATTATCAATTTCGAAATTATTCGGCCAAAGAAACCATTTCCCGCTGGCCAAGTGTCAGAAGGGGAGAAGACAAATGGATTTTCCCTTATCAGGAGGAAGCCGACACCATGTTTAATTCCGCCATGATTTATGAGTTGGCCGCATTGAAACGGTCGGCAGAACCCATTTTAACTCAGATTTCTCCCATTGACGACGAATATTCGGAGGCTTATCGTTTGCTGAAATTCCTCAATTATTTTAATTACATTGATATTGACGAATTGCCGAATACTTCTTTGTTACGAGAGTTTTTAGGGGGCAGCAGTTTTCTGTATTGACATTATTTTTTAAAATTTTCAACAAAATTTGGATATTTCATAAAAAAGCTGTATCTTGTGCAACGATTATTGAGTTAAAAGCCATGAAAAAAGAAAAATTTCACATAGAATACGTATTTGATAAGGCGAGTAGAATTAATCTTTGGGATTATATCTCTACATCGGCAGGTTTGTCGGAATGGTTTGCCGATAGTGTTTTTATCAACGGGAAAATATATACGTTTACCTGGGGAAAACATTCCAATGATGCCGAACTTATCGGCACAAATCCGGGAAACTATATTCGTTTCCGTTGGTTGGACGACGAAAATCCGGTTTCTTTTTTTGAATTGCGCTTGCATAAAATTGAATTGACAGGTGGAACTATGCTTGAAATCACTGATTATGCCGAAATTCATGAAACGAAAGAAGCCATAAATCTTTGGGAAACGCAAATCAAAAACCTTAAAAGAAACCTCGGTTTATAATAAAAAGGCGCTGATTATTTTATGTTCTACGTATAAAGTACTACCTTTGCAAGCCCAAATAGAACATTATGTTTCGTATAAAAAGACTTTATTTTTTTATTCTGAAAACTTTTTTACCCTTGCTGTTGGCAACATTTAGCGTTGTCCTCTTTATCTTATTGATGCAATTTCTTTGGAAGTATGTGGATGAAATGGTGGGGAAAGGTGTTGAGATGAAAATTTTGGGGGAAATGTTTTTTTATGCGGCGCTTTCTTCCATTCCCCTGGCGCTTCCCTTGGCTATCCTGCTGGCGTCGCTGATGACTTTCGGCAATCTGGGAGAACACTTGGAACTTTTGGCCATGAAATCATCCGGAATTTCTTTGCTCCGGATTATGAAACCCTTAATTGTTTTGTCAATTTTTATTTCAGGAATCTCTTTCTTTTTTCAAAACAATATTTTGCCTCCGGCTAATGCCAAATTGTGGACGATTGTCTGGTCACTTAAAGAAAAATCGCCGGAATTAGATATTCCGGAAGGTTCTTTTTGCAAGGCAATCCCCGGATACAATGTCTATGTACGCCAAAAAGACCCCAACGGGTTACTTCATGGCATGATGATTTATGATTATTCCAAAGGATTTAACGAATTGGTCGTAATCGTCGCCGACTCCGGCAGAATCAAAGTGTCGGACGATAAAAAATACTTGGTGATTACTTTATATAAAGGAGAATCCTTTGAAAATATGAAAACAAGTAAATCTCGCTACAAACAGGAGCAGATTCCTTACGCCCGGCAAACATTCAGCGCCCGCGATATCCTGATTTCATTCGACAGCAATTTCAATATGGCCGATGAATCCATTATGCAAAACAGGGATATCAGTAAGAATCTAAATGAATTACGCATTTTTGTCGATTCCGTTAGCATTGAAAATGACAGTGTGGTTAATAGCATAAGCCCTGTTTTTATCAAACAAGTGTATGCTTCCACCTTCAAACAAGAAAAATCGTATCCGTCCACAACGCAAGCACAAGCTGATACAACTTATATCAATGATTTTGAACGGCTTTTCAAAAATAAAACGCTTGACCAAAAACTAAGAATTTTTGAAGATGCAAAAAATAAAATAGAACGCTTAAACAGCGATTATATGATGAGAAAAAGCATGCAAGAACAAACCCTAAGGCTAATCCGGGGACATCAGATAGAAATTTACAAGAAATATGCACTGTCTTTGGCCTGCCTCCTGTTTTTCTTTATCGGAGCGCCTTTGGGAGCGATTATCCGAAAAGGAGGATTGGGTTTGCCGGCCGTAATATCCATATTTTTGTTCGTCACGTATTATACCATCGACCTTTTTGGCCTGAAATTAGCAAGGCAAGGCGTTGTGCCGGTTTGGCAAGGCATGTGGATGAGTTCGCTGGGATTGGCGGCTTTGGGCGTATTCCTGACTTACAAAGCGGTCAATGATTCGGTTATGATAAGTCCGGATGCGTGGAAAGATGCCCTGCAACGCTTATTTGGGAAAAAAGAAGTAAGAAATTATGTCCGCAAAGAATTAATTATGACACAGCCCGACTATTTAGAGGATATTCGGATCATTGAAAACTGGGATGCCAAAGCCAATCAATATTTGGCGGAAAACAAACGATTTCCTTTTTATATTTCTTTTTGGAAACAGAAATTTCATGAGCGGGAACTGAAAGAATTGCTTGCTTCCATGGAACATTGGATAGAAGATTTGCGAAATTCAAATGAAAATTTGGTTATTGGAAAACTCATGGATTATCCGGTAATGGCGCCGGTTCGACTGGATTTTCTGAACAAATCGTCCGTTCGTTGGACTTGCCTCATCCTTTTTCCATTAGGGATAAGCATTTATCTGTTAGCTATTTTAAGACAAAAACATATCAATAACGATATTAAAACAATGCTGAAAGTGAATGAGGAAGTAAGGATGGCGATTGACAGTTGTCAGTTAATTAATGAACAATGATGGGTTTAAATAAATATATAGTATAATGAGTAATAAATTAAATACGATTGAGGAAGCCATCGAAGATTTTCGGGAAGGAAAATTTTTAATCGTGGTGGATGACGAAGACCGCGAGAATGAGGGCGATTTCATCATCGCCGCCGAGAAAGTAACGCCGGAGAAAATCAATTTTATGATGACTTACGGCAGAGGCGTACTTTGCGCCCCGATTACCGAAGAACGCTGTCAGGAGTTGGAATTGGAAATGCAAGTTTCAAGAAACACGTCCATATTCGACACGCCGTTTACGGTAACCGTCGATAAATTGGGCGATGAATGTACCACCGGCGTTTCCATGTACGACCGAAGTGAAACCATCAAAGCGCTGGCTGATAAAAATACCAAACCTTCCGATTTGGGACGACCGGGTCATGTCAATCCGCTTCGCGCCCGTTCAAAAGGCGTTCTGAAACGCTCCGGACATACTGAAGCTGCAGTCGATTTAGCCCGTTTGGCGGGACTTTATCCGGCGGGCGCCTTAATCGAAATTATCAATCCGGACGGAACCATGGCGCGCTTGCCGGATTTGCTGGAAGTTTCCAAAAAATTTGACATTAAAATTATCAGTATAAAGGACTTGATTACTTATCGTTTAAGCTATGAATCTTTGGTAGAAAGAGGAGAAATTGTCAACATGCCGACAATTTTCGGGTTTTTTAAGTTGATTCCCTTCCGCCAAAAATCCAATGGATTGGAACATATTGCGCTAATTAAAGGAGAATGGACAAAAGACGAACCCATCTTGGTCAGGATGCACTCTTCCTGTATGACCGGCGACACTTTCGGTTCCTTGCGGTGCGAATGTGGCGACCAGTTGCATGCTTCTATGGAAATGATTGAGAAGGAAGGCAAAGGCGCAGTGGTGTATCTGAGTCAGGAAGGACGCGGAATCGGTCTGATGGATAAAATGAAAGCCTACAAACTTCAGGAACAAGGTTTGGATACGGTAGAAGCCAATCTGCATCTGGGACACGATTCCGACGAAAGAGAATATGGTGTTGGCGCACAAATACTTCGCGATTTGGGCATTTCCAAAATCAAACTGATTACCAACAATCCGGTCAAAAGAGCCGCCCTTGAAGGTTATGGTTTGGAAATTGTCGAAAACATTCCCATCGAAATAGCGCCGAATCCTTACAACGAATTTTATATGAAAACGAAAAAAGAACGAATGGGACATACTTTGAAAAATTTGAAATAAAATGTAAATAAATCTATTTTTTTTCATTACTTTTGCACCTAATTTAGCAATTAATAAAAATAAAATAATATGTCGCAAGTATCTGAACGAATAGCGGCTTTGTCTCCTTCCGAGACCTTAGCCATGTCCCAAAAAAGCAATGAATTAAAAGAGCAGGGGATTGATGTCATCAATTTGAGTGTGGGAGAACCTGATTTTTTTACTCCGGATTTCATCAAAGAAGCCGCAAAAAAAGCGGTTGATGAAAACTTTTCGTTTTATGCTCCGGTGCCCGGATATCTTTCGTTAAGAAAAGCAATCGTTGCCAAATTGAAACGGGAAAACAAGTTGGATTATAAACCGGAACAAATTGTTTGTTCGAATGGCGCCAAGCAATCGGTTTGTAATGTGTTGCTTGCAGTAGTTGGTCCGGGCGACGAAGTCATCGTTCCGGCTCCTTACTGGGTAAGTTATGTAGAAATGGTAAAATTGGCGGAAGGAACCAATGTGATTGTGACAGCAGGCATCGAACAGGATTTTAAGATTACGCCGGCACAATTGGAAGCGGCCATTACTCCGCGTACAAAAGCCCTTATCCTTTGTTCGCCGTCTAATCCGACAGGCAGCGTGTATTCCAAAGAAGAACTGAAAGGCTTAGCGGATGTTTTGGCCAAATATCCGAATATTATCATTATTGCCGACGAGATTTACGAGCACATCAATTATGTGGGACAACACGAAAGCATCGCCCGGTTTGAAAATATCCGCGAGCGGGTAGTTATCGTGAACGGCGTTTCCAAAGCCTACGCGATGACCGGTTGGCGTTTGGGTTGGATTGCCGCTCCGCAATGGATTGCCTCTGCTTGTAATAAATTGCAGGGACAATATACTTCAAGCCCCAGTAATATTGCGCAAAAAGCAGCCGAAGCCGCTTATCTCGGTTCGCAGGATTGCATAGAAACCATGCGTCAGGCATTTGAACGCCGCCGTAATTTGATGGTAAAATTAGCCTCCGATATTCCCGGACTGAAAGTCAACCAACCCAACGGCGCTTTTTATTTATTTCCCGATTGCAGCGCTTATATCGGCAAATCATTCAACGGGAAAGTCCTCGCCAATTCCGCCGATTTAGCCATGTATCTGTTGGAAGAAGGCCATGTAGCAGCCGTAGGCGGATTGGCGTTCGGCGCCCCCAACTGTGTCCGCTTCTCTTACGCTACGGCTGATGAAAAGTTGGTGGAGGCCATGAGCAGGGTAAAAAAGGCATTAGCGGTATTGGAATAGATATTTTTAACCGCTTAAGACCCTTATTTTCAAAAGGTTTTTGTGAAAATAAGGGTCTTTATTATTCCTTTTTTTCTCGAATAAAAATACTAAAATTGACTGCTCCGTAAACCCTTCGTTGGGAGAAATAGGGCAGTTTAGAAAAGTCGTATTCCTTGGGATGTTCCATGACAAAAACGCCTTCCGGATTCAACAATCCTTGTGACAAAACCAATTCCGGAATCCGGGGCAAATCTTTTAAGATGTAAGGCGGGTCGGCGAAAATAAAATCAAAAGTTTGTCCGGCGGATTCAATGAACCGGAACGCATCTGTTTTGAGTGTCGTCAGATTATCCGCTTTCAATTCCGCTTTGACTTTTTTGATAAAGGCGTAATGAGCGCTATCTTTTTCGACACAAACCACTTTCCGGCATCCTCGCGAAACCAATTCAAAGGAGATGCTGCCGGTACCGGCAAATAAATCCAAAGCGACGGTGTCGTCCAAATCAATTAAATTCCCAACGACATTGAAGATGTTTTCTTTGGCAAAATCGGTGGTTGGGCGCGCTTTGAAACTTTTGGGGACTTCAAACCGCCTGCTTTTGTGTGTTCCGCTTATAATTCGCATAATGTCAACGCTGCTAATTCAAATGGAATATTCTTTGTATCAATCCTGTCGAAATGGGCTTCGGGCACTATATTTACCGGCACAATATTGTAGATATATTCTTTCAATTGTTCCGGCAATTCTTTTTTGGAAGCGGTATCGCCTGCAATATGTAATAAATCTTTCAACTGGTCGAATTTCAATTGTTTCCAGATAAAAAGAATATAATAGACGGCATCTTGTAATTGTTCGCAGAAAAAATGATTTCCCAACAAAAATTTTCCGCGGGAAAAGCAAAGAATATTCATTTCTTTCCCATTTTTGTTAACTATCATTTGCAGGGCATTAACCCGGCTGCTTTTTACCTGAAAATAAGCAATCAACGGAGCGGAATGATGGATAAATTCCGGATTGACAAAGGTGCGGGAAAAAAAATTGTAAATTTCCTCCGGTATTTGATGCAGAATAGTAATTCCGGATTGTAAAGAATGGCTCAGGAATTTTCCCGTATTTTCCGAAAATAGAAAGTTGGTAAAATCTTTTTTATGCTTGTCGTCATAAATTAAACCGGGGATGTATGTAAAAACCGAAGTGTGATTTATCAACCGGATTTTTCGGAAAGGAAGCGTAAAAAAATCGTTTTCAAAAAAGACATCTTTGAAATTGGAAAACGCATCTGCATGTTGTTCGTTGTCAATTTCCCAGTAAAAATACGAACCATCATCCACCGGATTGTAAAGCGAAAACGAAAACTTGTCCGGACGAATATAAATCGCAAGAATATATCTCTCCGGATGTGCCAAATCTATATTTTCAGGAAGGTTTATCTTCATG
>BNXY01000033.1 GCA_025999935.1 Bacteroidia bacterium
TTCAACTCAAAACAGACATTCAGGTGGTTATAGCGCCGGGGTTCCACCTCTTCCCATTCCGAACAGAGAAGTTAAGCCCGGTTGCGCCGATGGTACTGCGCGTTAGTGGGAGAGTAGGTAGCCGCCAATTTTTTCAGAAACCTGTCAGGTCTTTAAGTCCTGACAGGTTTTTTTCGTTTAAGCCGCTTCTCCATACATAAAGCGCAGGGAAATCAATTCGCCGCGCTTCATAAACTACTTTTTAGTAAGACTAAAAATGGGTTAAGGTTTGGTCAAAAAGTTAAGGTCAAAATTAATGAGTTATGTTGTTTGCTAAAACTAAACCATGATGCAAAGTAAATGCATATCGCCAAATATTTGGGTTAAGAGAATGTTATTTTTACGTTAAGATTTTCTTAACATAGAAATGATTGATTTTTTCAAACAGTTAAACATTTTTTTTGAATATAGGGAATTAAATATTACTTTTACAGTTTTATTATTCAATAGTTGTCATTAATCGCAATTCGAATAATTTTAATTATAAATATAACTGATGAAACAAGATTTATTCAGAAAGAAAAGCATTTCTGCTATGATAAAGGAGTCGGGAGATTCCGGCGGTGGGTTAAAACGGACACTCTCTGCCACTAATTTAGTCACATTAGGTATTGGGGCTATTGTGGGAACAGGTATTTTTGTTGTTACCGGTCAAGCGGCAGCTCAATATGCGGGTCCGGCATTGACGATTTCGTTTCTTATTTCTGCCTTTGGGTGCGTGTTGGCCGGATTGTGCTACGCCGAATTTTCCGCTATGATACCTGTTTCGGGTAGCGTGTATTCTTACAGCTACGCCACGATAGGCGAACTTCTTGCATGGTTTATCGGTTGGGACTTGATACTCGAATATCTTTTTGCCGTTTCGAGTGTGGCGGTCGGTTGGTCGGGATATATGTGCAACTTATTGAGCGGTTGGGGCTTGGAACTTCCTCCGCATCTCATTCAATCGACTTTCGAGCACATGGCGGGAGAAGGTTGGGTGTTTACGGGCAGCATCATCAATTTTCCCGCCGTGTTTATCATCGCCATTGTGTCGTCGCTGTTGCTGGCCGGCGTTAAGCAATCGACTTTGATTAATACCATTATTGTGGTGGTTAAAGTCACTGTTATTCTGCTGTTTATTGGTTTCGGATTGTCGTATATCGACACAAGCAACTATCATCCGTATATTCCTGAAAATACAGGTTCGTTTGGCGATTTTGGCTGGAGCGGTATTTTGCGGGCTACGGCGGTGGTGTTTTACGCTTATCTCGGATTTGATGCGCTTTCAACGGCGGCGCAGGAAACTAAAAATCCGCAACGCGATATGCCGAAAGGTATTTTGATTTCGCTGCTGATATGTGCAGTGTTGTATATCGCCGTAACGACCGTTCTCACGGGTATGGTCAATTACACGGAATTGGATGTGGATGCGCCTATTGCACTGGCTATCGACCGGGCGGGAAAAGGCTTGCATTGGTTAAGTCCGTTTATTAAATTAGGCGCTATTGCAGGCATCAGTTCCGTGATTTTGGTGATGACGTTTGGGCTGTCGCGCATTTACTATGCTATTGGTCATGACGGTTTGTTGCCCCGAATGTTTTCCAAAGTAAACCTGAAAACGGGCGTACCGCAAAACGCTACTCTTTTTGCCGGCATCGGTTGTGGCTTGGTAGCCGGACTTTTTCCCCTGCATGTTTTGGTAGAAATGGTGTCTATCGGCACGCTGATGGCATTTGCCATTGTTTGCCTCTCCGTGATTGTACTCCGTAAAACCCAGCCGGATTTGAAACGCCCCTTCCGTGTGCCTTGGGTGCCGATTATTCCGTTGCTCGGTGCAGGTATTTGCATTATGCAAATGGTTTCATTGCCGTGGAGTACTTGGATGCGACTGATTATCTGGACGGTAGTTGGATTGGCGATTTATTTCTTGTATGGTAGAAAACGCAGTCGATTGAATGAAAAATAAGAAATTCGATATCGAGACGTTTAATAAAAACAGTTTGGAATTGTAGTAAGAATAAGAAAAAAGAGGATTGCTTATCAAGTTCACTTCCGGCGACAAATCAGAATTTGCGAATTTTGGCGCAACTGTTTTTGACTTGAATTGATTATTAATAAATTACAAAACTATACAAAAAAATACCTATCTTTGTAGCTTGAAAAATATTTAGAAATACAGTCTCATGAACTTTGATGAACTACCTTTGTGCGATGCCGTGCTTGACGCAGTGTATGCAATGAATTTTGACGAGGTAACGCCCATACAAGAGAAAACGATTCCGCTACTGTTGCAAAAGCGCGATATTATTGCTTGTGCACAAACCGGTACCGGAAAAACAGCTGCTTTTATCCTGCCGCTATTGCATAATCTGCAAACTACGCCGCACAGCAGCGATAAAATTAATGCCCTGATCATGGCGCCTACGCGCGAATTGGCACAGCAAATCGACCAACAAATGGAGGGTTTTTCGTATTTCACTCCTTTTTCATCGGTGGCAGTGTATGGAGGCAACGACGGCGCCGGCTGGGAGGTGCAAAAACGGGGTTTGACTATGGGCGCCGAGGTCGTGATTGCTACGCCTGGCAGACTGCTTTCGCATATTAATTTGTACGAGATTGATTTTTCGGATGTGCAATATTTTATTTTAGATGAAGCCGACCGTATGCTCGATATGGGATTTTTCGACGACATCATGCTGATTGCTAAGAAATTGCCCAAAGATCGTCAAACCATACTCTTTTCGGCTACTATGCCGCCCAAAATTCGAACATTGGCAAAGACTTTGCTCAATAATCCGGCAGAAGTAAAAATTGCCGTATCGCGACCGCCCGAAAGCATCAAACAAAGTTGTTATATCTGTCATGAAAATCAGAAAGCGGCCATTATTCGAAACCTGTTTACCCATCAAGAACCTAATAAAGTGTTGGTTTTTTCCGGTTCCAAACTCAAAGTAAAGGAAATAGCCAAAACGTTCAAGACAATGGGTCTAAAAGCCGATGCCATGCACTCCGATTTGGAACAAGCCGACCGCGACCGCGTGATGCACGAATTTAGAAACAACCGGGTCAATATTTTGGTGGCAACCGATATTGTGTCGCGCGGAATTGATATTGACGATATCACAATGGTAATCAATTTTGATGTTCCGCGTGAAGTAGAAGATTATGTGCATCGAATCGGACGTACGGCACGCGCCAAGGCCGAAGGTATGTCAATAACGCTCGTGTCGGAAAAGGAAATGTATAAGTTTAAGAAAATAGAAAAATTTCTGGGCAAATCCATTGAGAAAACGCCAATCCCGCCGGATTTAGGTAATGCGCCAACCTACAACCCGAAAGAATATCAGGATACACGTCCACATCGAAATTTTGGCAGAAAACCAACTAACAACAGCTACAAAAAAACAACCAATAACAGCCAAGGAAGCAAAAAAATCTTAGTTAAGAAAAAAAATGTTGAATAATTGCTTTTTAAATATGAGAATATGAAAAAAATAAATCTATTTATCCTTGCAATTTTCTATTTGTTTTTAGCATCGTGCAATTCAAAAACAGAAAAATTAAACCGGCAAGCCGACGAAGCGGTGAATACTGTTTTAGAAAAGTACAATTATGTAGGACTTGCAGTAGCCGTAGTGAGCGACAATAAACTCGTGTATTCCAATGAATTTGGGTTGAGGAATATCGAAAATCAGGAAAAAATCAAAAAAGACGACCTGTTTCGCATAGCTTCGATTTCAAAAACATTTACCTCGTCGGCAATCATGCAATTGTGCGAGCAGGGAAAATTCGCCCTTGACGATGACATTATCGATGCACTTGGTTACAACGTTCGCAATCCCCGGTTTCCGGATGCAAAAATCACATACAGAATGTTGCTTTCGCACACATCCGGTTTGAGTGATGCCGAAGGATATTTTAACTACGACATTCTGAAACCCGAAATTAATCCGAATTATGCAAATGCTTATTGGGATTATGCTCCGGGCGATAAATACAATTATTGCAATCTTGGATTTAACCTGCTCGGCGCACTTATCGAAATTCATTCGGAGCTGAGATACGACGTTTATATTCGCCAAAATATTTTGCTTCCGCTTGGAATTACCGATGCCGGATTTAATGTTGACTCGTTGGATAACAACAAGTTTGTAAGCATTTACGAACGTCGGGATTCGGTTTGGGTAGAGTCAAAAGATGCTTACAAAAGCCGTGCCGCAGAAATGGAAAATTATACGCTCGGAAAAAATGCAGTGCTGTTTTCGCCAACAGGAGGTATGAAAATATCGGCGCTAAACCTTGCAAAATGGATGTTGTGCAGAATGAATTACGGCACGCTCAACGGCATAAAAATAATAAGCGAAGAATCTTCTAAATTGATGTTTACACCGGTGGAACCTACAGATGGCAAAAGTTCGTATGGTCTGGGAATTATGGTGTCAAAAAATATGGTTGCAGGCGACACTCTCATTGGACATACGGGTGGCGCTTACGGACTGTTGAGCGCCATGTTTTTCGATCCGGAAAAGAAATTCGGCATTGTGATGATAACAAATGGCTCATCTCCCAAAAAAGGCGAAAATGAGATATTGTCGGATGTTGTAACTGCAATGTATAATGTGTTTTATGCAAAAAAATATAGGAGTAAAATAAATGCCTATTGAAGATAACTTTATACTTATATGCCACTAAAAAACGAACTGATTTTCTTAAAAATGATTATCTTAGCAAAGAATTTCCAATTGAAAGGGCACATATTGAATCCTACTCCGGATTACATCCGGGGTTACCCAAATTTAACGCCATTTTTTGGAAAACAAGAAAAATATTGGTAACTCTCAGGTAAAGCATCTATTTCCGTATCTGCATTTGATTTTCTCGAAATATTCCCGTACATTTGCAGTTTATTGCAAATTTATTTGATGAAACCCGATTATCTTGAAGAAAATATAGAAGACGACGAAGTCGCCAAAGGGCACTCCGACTATAAAGTCCCGGTAAACATAGACGGGGCGCGGCATGTGCTTTCCGGTATGTACCAGAACTGGTTTTTGGATTACGCATCTTACGTTATCCTTGACCGAGCGGTTCCCCATATCAACGATGGTCTGAAACCTGTGCAGCGCCGTATCTTGCACGCTATGAAGCGAAAAGACGACGGACGTTACAATAAAGTAGCAAACATTGTCGGCGAAACCATGCAGTTTCACCCCCATGGCGACCAATCTATCGGAGGCGCTTTGGTGCAGTTGGGACAGAAAGATTTACTGATTGACTGCCAAGGAAACTGGGGAAATATCCTAACCGGCGACGGTGCAGCGGCTTCTCGTTACATCGAGGCGAGACTTTCAAAATTCGCCCTCGAAGTCGTTTTTAATCCGAAAACAACCGACTGGAAACTTTCATACGACGGTCGAAACAAAGAACCGATTACTCTTCCGGTAAAATTCCCTTTACTGCTGATGCAAGGCGTGGAGGGTATCGCCGTCGGGCTTTCCGCTAAAGTGTTGCCGCACAATTTCAATGAACTGCTGGATGCTTCCGTCGCTTATCTTCGTGGAGAATCTTTTATTTTGTACCCCGATTTTCAAACCGGCGGATACGTTGATGTTTCCCGTTACAACGATGGCGAACGCGGCGGCTCGGTAAAAGTGCGCGCCAAAATTAATAAAGTGGACAATAAAACCTTATCTGTCAAGGAAGTACCTTTCGGACGAACCACTTCCACGCTTACCGAATCCATCCTGAAAGCCAACGAAAAAGGCAAAATAAAAATCCGCAAAGTTGATGATATGACCGCCAAAAATGCGGAAATCGTTATTCATCTGGCGCCGGGCGTTTCGTCCGATAAAACCATTGACGCGCTTTATGCTTTTACGGATTGCGAGATAAGCATTTCGCCCAACTGCTGTGTTATTGAGGACGATAAACCCCATTTCATGAATGTTTCGGATGTGCTGAAACATGTGACGGATAATACTTTGCGTCTCCTGAAATTGGAATTGGAAATCCAACGAAGCGAATTGTTGGAAAGTCTGCATTTTGCTTCCTTAGAGAAAATTTTTATCGAAGAACGCATCTACAAAGACAAAGAATTTGAAAATGCGAAAGATATGGATGCCGCTCTGGCGCATATTTTGAAACGGTTGAACGATTATTTTAACGCTCAGAAGAAAGAAATTCTTCTCCGCGAAATTACCCACGACGACCTGTTGCGTTTGATGGAAATAAAAATGGGACGCATCCTCAAATTCAACAAAGACAAAGCGGACAATTTGATTGCTTCCTACAAATCTCAAATAGAGGAAATTGACCGGCATATTCAAAATATTGTCGAATATACCATCGACTGGTTTAATAAGTTGAAGGAGAAATACGGAAAGGATTATCCCCGCAAAACGGAAATTCGCGGTTTCGACACCATCGTTGCGGCTAAAGTAGTGGAAGCCAACGAAAAACTCTATATCAACCGCGAAGAAGGTTTTATCGGTTACGGCTTGAAAAAGGACGAATATGTCTGCAACTGTTCCGACATCGACGATATTATTATTTTCTACAAAGACGGAAAATACAAGATTGTCAAAATCAGCGAGAAAATGTTTGTGGGAAAGAATGTGCTGTTCCTTAACGTGTTCAAACGGAGCGACAACCGCACCATTTACAACGTGATTTACCGGGAAGGAAAAGTCAATGGCGTCAATTATATCAAACGTTTTCCGGTTACGGGTATTACGCGCGACAAAGAATACGACTTGACCACAGGCAAAGCGGGAAGCCGTATCCTTTATTTCTCGGCCAATCCGAATGGGGAAGCCGAAACTGTGAAAATTATCCTGAAACCCAAACCTCGCCAGAAACTGCTGGTTTTTGATAAAAATTTCAGCGAAGTACAAATCAAAGGACGCGGCGCCCGGGGAATTACCCTGACGAAAGCGGAAATTCACAAGATTTCGCTGAAACAGAAAGGCGGTTCCACCCTCGGCGGTCGGCAAGTATGGTTTGACCCAGACGTGTTACGGGTAAATTACGATGGAAGAGGCAATTATCTGGGCGAATTTTTTGCCGACGATTTAATCTTGGTGGTACAGGAAAACGGCGAATTTTACACAACCAACTTCGATTCGACCAACCATTATCAGGGACAAATTAAAGTCATAGAGAAGTTTAATGCGGAAAAAATCTGGTCGGTCGCCTTGTACGACGAAGACCAGCAGGGACATCCGTATATCAAACGATTCCCGTTTGAGGTAAGTAATAAGAACCAGAGCTTTTTGGGCGAAAACGCCGCATCACGCCTGATTTTGTTGAGCGATACCGTTTATCCGCGTTTTGAAGTAAGCTTCGGCGGAAACGATGCTTTTCGGGAAACTTTAGTCATTGATGTGGAAGAATTTATCGGCGTTAAAAGTCTAAAAGCCAAAGGAAAACGAGTTGCAACCTACGAAGTGGCAAACATCCGGGAAGTAGAACCGATACGCTTTCCCGAACCAACAGAAGAAGATTTACCTCAACCGGATATCGACATTGAGCCGGAAGAAGACGATAAACCAATAGGAGAATTATTAGATGAAATCACAGGACAACAAAGACTGTTTTAAATCAAAGTGCGTTGTCATTGCGGGCATGCTGCTTTTGTTTTGCCTCCCTTGCCATTCGCAGGAAACCCCTATCCCGCTGACTTACCAGTCAACCCTGTTGGGCTATGGTGTGAACAGCGTTTACGATTCCTATCTTTCTCCGTTGAAATATATGGGTAAAAATGTGGGCTTGTACTACGAACAGATGAAAATGACCGGATGGATGGACGGCAACGTTGCGGCGCAACATCTTTTCAACGCAAATTATTCATGGAGTAAAAATAATCCGGAAACCGCTTCCTATTACACCGGAATCATCGAATATGATTACGGCTTGTATTACCGCTTCAAACCGACCGAAAAATGGCGAATTTTTGCCGGGACACAAGCAGACGGTTTGTTGGGATTCGTTTACAATACCCGAAACGGGAATAATCCTGCCACCGGGAAATTCCATCTCAACCTGAATCTGTCGGCGATTGCAGCTTATCAAATCAAGATAAAATCGCAAGCCCTGCTTTTCAAATACCAATTGGCTGTGCCGGTTGCCGGCGCTATGTATTCTCCGCAATTCGGGCAGTCGTATTACGAAATCGGCATGGGCGACGATAAGGATTTGGTTCATTTTGCTTCGTTTCACAATTATTTGGCCATGCGGAATAATCTTTCGGTAGAAATTCCGCTGAATCGGATCACTTTCCGGCTGGCTTACGTCGGTTCGTTTTACGAAACAAAAATTAACGATTTGGAGACGCGCATTCATACCAATACTTTTTGTATAGGCTTTTCCAAAAACTTTTTTGTAGTTTCGGGCAAACAAAACAAAAAAAATTACCGCAATGTTTTCGAATAACAAATACCCCGCTAACGCCCAACCCCCTGAAGGGGGCTGTTCCTTTGCCCTTTGCGTTTTGCCTTTCGCCTTCTTTCTTCTTTTTTCCGCTTGCGTAGAAATAGAAGAATACCCCAACAATCCGCACGGCAATTTCGAGGCGCTTTGGAAAATCATGGATGAGCATTATTGCTTTTTTGAATACAAAGAAGTGGATTGGGACAAGGTTCATTCCGATTATTCAAAAAGGATTGACAACAATATGAATAACGAATCGCTGTTCAAACTTTTGGATGAGATGCTTCAGGAATTGAAAGACGGCCATGTCAATCTATACACGCCTTTTGACGTCGGACGTTATTGGAAATGGCATGAAGATTTTCCGCCCAATTTCAGCGCCGACCTGATTGATATTTACTTAAACAAAGATTATTCTATTTCCGGCGGAATTCGTTACAAGATTTTAGACGACAATGTCGGCTATATGTATTACGGGGATTTCTCCAACGGATTGGGCGAAACGAATTTGGACTACATCATCGACAAAATGGCGATTTGTTCGGGACTCATTATTGATGTCCGCAACAATGGCGGCGGATTGTTGTCTAATGCCGAAAAATTAGCCGCCCGTTTTTTCAACGAGAAAACCTTGGTGGGTTACCTCCAACACAAAACCGGAAAAGGACACAATGATTTCTCCAAACCTTTCCCGCACTACATCGAACTTTCCACGCGCTTGCGCTACCAAAAACCGGTTATTGTGCTGACCAACCGGGGCTGTTTCAGCGCCACCAACGATTTTATCAATTCCATGCGTTATGCGCCCAATGTCCGGATTTTGGGCGACCGCACCGGCGGCGGCAGCGGTTTACCGTTCAACTCCGAAATGCCCAACGGCTGGATGGTGCGTTTCTCCGCCTGTCCAAGTTTTGATGCGGATATGCAGCAAATCGAATTTGGCATTGACCCGGATATATCCGTAGAATTGAAAAATCAGGATTTGCAAAAAGGGAAAGACACGCTGATTGAAACGGCAAGAGCGCTATTGGTTTCCAAACACTGAAAAATTATCTGCGGAAAGTGGCTTTTTTTATGCGGATTCCGCAAGTTATTTTTAAATTTTTGTTGCATAAATTTCAAGATCTGAATGATTAATATTAAAGTTATTTATTTTGAATACAATGTGAAAAGTTAAAAATAAAATCAGATAACACAAAAATTTCCGGTAATGCAATTATTTCGTTATCTTTGCAGCTACAAAAGGATATTGAAAACTAAATAATAATAGAAAAAATGAAGCACAATTCTCAATTCTCAATTCTCAATTCTCAATTCAACCTCTGTCTGCTTGGTTTGGGAATGTTAATTTTCCCATTATTCCAGTCTTGTACCGCGGAGGTACTTCCTCCAAAAGCGGTATTGCCGATTCCTTCCGAACGCCAACTGGCTTGGCACGAATTGGAACAATACGCTTTTATCCACTTCACTACCAACACGTTTACCGATAAAGAGTGGGGATATGGCGACGAACAACCCGCTATCTTCAATCCGACGGATTTTGATGCCGAACAGTGGGTGGAAACCATTCGCGACGCCGGACTGAAAGCGGTAGTTCTGACAACGAAACATCACGACGGTTTCTGCTTGTGGCCTAGCCAATACACCGAACATTCCATTAAAAACAGTCCATTTCTCGATGGCCAAGGCGATGTAGTCAAAGCCGTTTCCGATGCTTGCCGCAAATACGGCTTGAAATTTGGGATCTACCTTTCTCCTTGGGATAGAAATCGAGCGGACTATGCAACACCCGAATACATACAGTATTACCGAAATCAATTGCGTGAATTGCTCACGAATTACGGCGAAATATTTGAAATCTGGTTCGATGGCGCAAATGGTGGCGACGGTTATTACGGCGGTGCAAAAGAACGGCGGAAAATAGACAATCGCGTTTATTACGATTGGGCGAATACACATGCTATTGTTCGTGAATTGGCGCCTCAGGCAGTGATGTTCAGCGATGCCGGGCCGGATGCCCGCTGGTGTGGCAACGAATCCGGTTTTGTTGGAAATCCGAATTGGAATACCATCAATATCGATACTTTGCACCCCGGTAAAGCCAATATTGGAAAATTATTGAATCACGGCGAAGAACAGGGCTCAGCGTGGGTGCCGGCAGAAGTGGATGTTTCCATTCGCCCGGGTTGGTTCTATCATGAAAAAGAAGATAGTTTGGTGCGAACACCGGAAAATTTGTTCAAAATCTATTTGGAATCCGTAGGAAGAGGTTCCAATCTTATCTTAAATCTCCCGCCCGACAGGCGCGGCTTGTTGCACGAAAACGATGTGCAAGCCTTAAAAGCTTGGAAGCAGTTGTTGGATAAAACCTTTGCGGTCAACTTTGCAGCCAACGCTCAAGCAAGCGCCGACAATTATCGCGGAAAATCGAAAAAATACGCAGCCGCCAACGTGACCGACGGTAACAAAGACAGCTATTGGGCTACTGACGACGCCGTTATTGACGCCACGCTTGAAATTGACTTAGGCAATTCGCAAACAGTTAGTTATGTGCTTTTGCAAGAATACATTCAATTGGGACAGCGAATCAAGTCGTTCACGATAGAAGCGTTCAAAGACAATACATGGATTCCTCTTGCCGAAGGCTCAACCATTGGATACAAACACATTTTGCCGGTCGAACCGACAGAAACTGCGAAGATACGGATTCGCATTGTTGATGCAAAAGCTTGTCCGGTCATTTCCAATGTGGAAGTTTATTAAAAAATTTGCCGCGCCAAAAATTGGCTAATTGAAAAATTAATCCTACCTTTGCATCCGCTTAGCGCTCGTGGTGTAATTGGTAGCCACGCCAGACTTAGGATCTGGTGCTGAGAGGCGTGGGGGTTCGAGTCCCTTCGGGCGCACGATTTGTTAAATCTCCGGAAATTACAAGATTTTCGGGGATTTTTTTTGTCCCTGAATGGGTTGGAAAAATGAATCATTTTAATTCCATACGGGAGTTGCTCAACACATTAAGCCGAGGCAATAAACTGATTGACAAGATGTTTGAAAAACGAAAAACGCCTTCGTATCGTTACGAGTATGCTGCGGAATTAGCGGAATTTGATTTTGCCGAATTATGTGAAATTTTGCAAGACAAAGAAGTTATGTACGCTTACGAACACGCTTTTTCCAATGAAGAAGTACAGGATTGGCTGAATAGAAACTTAAAAAGATATTCAGACAACGGGTTTGGCTTGTGGGCTGTTATTAAGAAAGATACCAATGAATTTATCGGACAGTGCGGATTAACAATTCAGGAAATTGATAATGAAAAATATTTAGAAATTGGTTATTTGCTGAAAAAGAAGTATTGGCACAATTATCAGAACAAATAATTTTGCTTCTCAAAAAGTTGCCGAAGGAGTTGGAATGAAAGTGGAAAAGGAAGTAATCAAACACTATTACAAAATGGATATGCCTCACTATATTTATTGTATTGAAAAAATATGAACTCAATTTTCAAAAATATGCTGTCGCAATATTCGCCGACAACAAAATACGAACATAAAAATCATTTGATAAAAAACTCGTTTACAGAGGCGTTGATAAACAAGAAAAATCCCGATTGGAAAGTGCTGGTTACTGAAAGAGGCTTTGTTAGAGATTCTTCACCTGCGGCTTGGAATGACACACTGCGAGTCGTGAATGATGGAGGAAGTAGTGGCGACGAAGCCGCTACTACTTCCTCTCCCTCTCCCTAAAATGGCGAGTGTCATTCCGAACGTAGTGAGGAATCTACCCAAAGGCGCAGTACCTTTACAATTCATAATCAAACAGAGTTGAATGAGGTATCTAATAATAAGCAATGAATGCAATATTTGAGAATCTTGAGTATCTTTGCAGTTTAATGACAAGCAGATAAATAATATGGAACGAAAATTAATGTCAGAATTAATACGGTGGAAAGACAAGAAAGGCAGAAAACCACTCTTGCTCGAAGGTGCGCGCCAAGTAGGGAAAACCTACTTGCTGAAAGACTTTGGCAAGCGATATTTTAAAAATGTGGCGTATGTCAATTTTCAAAATCCAAGCACTGAACTAATCGACTTGTTCAATGGCTCTATTGAGCCAAAGCGCATTATAACCATGCTCGAACTCTATCTGAATATGAAAATATCGCCTTCCGAAACGCTGATTATTTTCGACGAGGCGCAAGAAATTCCACGTGCATTGACTTCGTTGAAATATTTTTGCGAAGATACTCCCGAATATACTATCGCTACTGCAGGCAGTTTGCTTGGTGTTTTTCTGCACAAAGATACTTCCTTTCCTGTAGGTAAAGTAAACAGGGGGCGAGGGCAAGAGAATACGAAATGGCGATTGAATGGCTGATTGATGCAGGTATAGTACGCCGTGTAAATAAAGTCAGTTGCGGTAATAAAATTCCGCTCAAGTCATATTCTGATATTTCTGCATTCAAATTATATTTTGTAGATATTGGACTGTTTCGTAACCTTGCCGAAATACCTTTTGAAGCAATAGAGAACAAAAACGAGATTTTTGATGAATTTAATGGTTTAGTCGCAGAACAATTTGTGTTACAGCAGTTAGCCAAGCACACGCTTTATTATTGGACAGGAGGAGAAGAAAGCGAAGTTGATTTCGTAATGCAATATAATTCTAATGTTGTTCCAATTGAAGTAAAAAGTGGAACAAATGTAAAAGCAAAAAGTTTGAAATTGTTTAGAGAAATTTATTCACCAAAAGTCAGTGTCCGTTTTTCCTTGAAAAACACACGAATAGACAATGATTTGCTCAATATTTCTTTGTTTAGCGTGTTTTTATGTGAACAATTACTTGATTATTCGTTGCAAAAATGTGTAAAATAGAAGCATTATTCATCCGAAAAATGTGTAAAATAGAAGCATTATTCGTCCGAAAAATGTGTAAATTGAATTATATTTCACTATAAATCAGATTATTAAATCATAACAACAAAACGTAAATAATAGAAAACAATGAGATACCTAAACAAAATCATTTTCACCAATAGCGCCCAAATAAAATACACCGAGATAAATCTCGATGGCAATATTCATTTAATCGGTACGCAAGGCGTTGGGAAAAGCACCTTGCTTCGGGCTATCTTGTTTTTTTAGCGGAGAATACAAACAACCCTATTTCGTCAACGAAAACGGCAATGTAGCAGATTGTCTTTTATACCCATTTTCACAATTATGTTAGCTTTAATTCATTTGTTGGATAAAAATGAAAGGGAAAAATTCATCTGAAATTTACAAGCGTGAAATGCCAAAAAACGCTTTTAAGACAGCCTCATTGATACAACGAATCGAATTTTTTCGTATTTTTGTCGAAGTTATATAACTTAAAAACAATAAATATGATTACTTTATTTTTAAGTTTGATTTTATTTGTAACAAATAATCAAACAGCAGAAAAAAATGAAAATGTTACGAAATTTGAATTAGTAAAATTACCATACTCTACGGATGCCTTAGAGCCGGTAATCAGTAAACAAACCATTGAGTTTCACCATGGTAAGCATCTGCAAACGTATGTGAATAACCTGAACAACCTGATTCAGGGAACAAAGTTTGAAAACGCCAACCTCGAAACTATCGTAAAGGAATCGGATGGCGCTATTTTCAATAATGCCGGTCAGATCTTGAATCACAACCTGTATTTTACCCAATTCTCTCCCAATGGAGGCGGAAAACCTTCCGGCAAATTAGCTGCTGCCATTGATGCCGCCTATGGTTCTTTCGAGAATTTCCAAAAAGAATTTGAAACAGCCGGCGCCGGTTTGTTCGGTTCGGGATGGGTTTGGCTGGCGAAAGACAAAGACGGTAAATTGTCGATTACCAAGGAAGCAAACGCCGGCAATCCATTGGCCAAAGGTTTAACGCCGCTGCTGGGTTTCGATGTTTGGGAACATGCCTACTACCTCGACTACCAGAATCGCCGCGCCGACCACCTGAAAGAATTGTGGAAAATCGTTGACTGGAAAGTAGTTGAAAAACGGTATTGAAATACCCAATCCCGACAGATAAAAACGCCCTTAGATGATTTTGGTAAAAAAAACGTATATTTGCAGAAGTTATGATAATGTAAAATTTGTATGAATGCAGAATTTATTCTCGGAGAACTCCTTTCTGTCGCCAGTCCTGAAAAAGCCCGGTTCTTACAGGGCTTTTTCAAGACCGGCAAAGGGCAATATGCCGAAGGAGACGTCCTATTGGGCATCGTTGTTCCGTTGATAAGGGATATCGTTAAAAAAAGTCCCGAACTTCCTTTTAGTGAAATTCAGATTTTGCTGGATTCGGCATATCACGAAGCGCGATTGGCCGGATTACTGCTCCTTATGAAGCAATTTAAAAAGGCCAAACCGGAAAAGCAGAAAGAAATTTTCGATTTTTACCTGCAAAACGCCCGAAAAGCCAACAATTGGGATTTGGTCGATGTTACCTGCCGCGACGTAATCGGCGCCTATTTGTTGGATAAAGAAGATAGAAGCATACTGTATCGTCTGGCAGAAAGCGATAATCTTTGGGAACAGCGGATTGCCATTGTATCAACATGGACATTCATCAAAAACCGGCAATTCGACGACACGCTGGCAATTGCTGAAAAACTACTCAATCACAAACATGATCTGATGCACAAAGCCGTCGGCTGGATGTTGCGGGAAGTCGGCAAAAAAGACCGGCAAACCTTGGTGGATTTTTTGGAAAAATACCATAAACAGATGCCTCGCACCGCTTTACGCTATGCCATCGAACATTTTTCTCCGGAAGAACGCGCCTATTTTATGAAGAAATAGCGCTTAAATGATTATGAATTAGGCAGAAAAATATAATCGCCCGGCAAGCGTCTGTCGTTTTTCATTTGAGTAACCAACCGGTTTTTATACAACTTATACGGTGTATATCCCAATTCATCAAATAGTTGAAGAATATTTTCTTCTTCATCCGCCCAAACTTCCACTTGCACTTTAGGTTTACACTTGCGGATAATTTCTTTCATATTAGAAAGAACCGTATATTCAAATCCTTCAATATCGCATTTGATATAATCTATCCGTTCTAAATCTTGAAACAAAACGGATGGAATTTTCATTTGCGCTTCAAACTTAAACTGCTGACTCTCTATACTTCCATCTTTCTGTGGGTCATACACATGCGGAAGTCCCGTATTTAAAACTCCGGTTTGAGAAGAAGAAACCAATTCAATCTTCTTTTCTTCCAACCCCAAAGCATAAGGATAAAGCGTGATATGGGCGTATTTTTTAGCCTGCTCATTGAAAATCTGATTGTAAACTGCGATGGGTTCGACGGAAAAAACTTTTCCGGAAGAGCCTGTCCATTTGGCAAACAAGATGGAATAATATCCCAGATTGGCGCCGATATCAACCACAACATCCCCTTTTTTAATCAATCTTTTGACAAAATAGTGATAGGCATAACTTGCATTTCCCTTTAAAAACCCCATTTTGTACAGCAGAAAATAACTCCGTTGAAGAATCCGAAGGTAATTTTTCAAGCCTAAAGATTTAAAAATAAACCCTTTGAATCGTTTAACCATAAATTGTTTTGTGTATTTTATAAAGTTTCTTTAATGATTTCGCCGACCGTCGGATGCGGGAAAATCATCGCTTTCAATTCTCCGGTTTTCAGGCCTTTTTCTATGGCGATTCCCGCAATCACAATGATTTCCGAAGCGGGATTTCCCAGAATATGAACGCCCAGAATATTTCCGTCTTCACTTTCCAATATTTTGCAAACACCGTTTCCCTGCTCATTTTCAGCGACAAATCGTCCGGAATAAGCCATAGGCAATTGTTTAACAGCATAAGCGACGCCTTCCGATTGCAAAATATCTTCCGTTTTACCGACACCGGCAATTTCGGGGTTTGTGTACACCACGCCGGGAATGGCTTTGTAAGACATTTTTTCGGCTTTACCGAGAATATGTTCCACGGCAACTTCCGCCTCACGGACAGCAGTATGCGCCAACAATGAAAATCCGGTAATATCGCCGCAAGCATAAATATTCGGTTGGGAAGTTTGCATAAATTCATTGACTTTCAATCCATTCCCGAATGTTTCCAATGAAATATTTTCCAAACCGAAACCGGTCAGAACCGGTTTGCGGCCTACACTCAAAAGTATTTTTGCGGTTTCCAATATTCGTTTTTCGCCATCTTTCTCAATTTCCACCTGATTGTTATGAACGGAAACAACTTTTGTACCCAAATGAAATTCAATGCCTTTTTTGGTCAATTCATTCCGCAGAAGCGCAGAAAGTTCCTTGTCCATTCCGCCCAGAATTTCATCCAACATTTCCACGACAACCACTTTGGTTCCCAATGTATTGAAAAAAGAAGCGAACTCAATACCAATCACTCCTCCCCCGATTATCACTAAGGATTCGGGAATTTCTTTATTGTCTAAGGCTTCACGGCTTGTCCAAAAATTCGTTTCTTTGATGCCCGAAATAGGCGGAATAACGACTTCCGAACCGGTACAAAGCAGCAGGTTTTTGGCAGAATAAGTTTGTTCATTGCAGAGAATTTCAATCGAATTGTCATTGCGGGCTTGACCGGCAATATCCCTAATTACCGCAGTCCCGATAACCGTTTCAACCCCGGACTCAGTCATTTTCGCGCGGATTCCGGCGGTCAATTTGCGAACCACTTTATTTTTCCGGGCAATAATTTTTGACAAATCAAACTGAACATTCTCGCAAGAGATGCCGTATTTGGCGGAATCTTTGGCGGAATGAAACACTTTGGCGGAATAAAGAAGCGTTTTTGTCGGAATACATCCTTCATTCAAACATACGCCACCCAAGACATTTTTTTCAAAAATAATGGTTTTCAACCCATTCTTTCCGGCCAATTCTGCAGCGGTATAACCTGCAGGGCCGCCTCCTATAATTGCTAAATCGTAAATCATTTTTTTTATTATTATTCAATTTTCTGCAAATGTACGTTTTTTCTTCAGTTATAAATTTTAGTTCGCAAAGATACTTCTTTTTGTTATAAAAAGCAAAATCAAATTCAAATTGATAAATAACCGTTAATAGTAATAAGGTTGGGGTTATCGGGTAATATAATCCTTTACTGTTAAGGTGTTTTGTTGTTTTTAAGGTTTAAAATGAGGTTCTGTTTAATGACTATCCGCAAAATTACCCCTAAATCCCCTAAAGGGGACTTTGGCGTAGCAAAAACATGTAAGTTCGCAGGCTCTAAAAGCCCCCTTTAGGGGGTTGGAGGTAGAATAGCGGATGGTCATATTCTGTTTTTAATGCACAAAAAATTAATAATTGTGCAATTTTTTTGCGATTTTCTTTTTTGTTTCAATAAAACTAATTACCTTTGCAGTGCAAAAAAGAATAAATCTTTCACATTATTAATTAAAAATTTAGAAATTATGTCTGAAATTGCAGAAAGAGTAAAGAATATTATCGTTGATAAATTGAGCGTGGAGGAATCCGAAGTTACCAACGATGCAAGCTTTACCAATGATTTAGGCGCTGATTCGTTAGACACCGTTGAACTAATCATGGAATTTGAAAAAGAATTTGGAATTACTATTCCCGACGATCAAGCTGAAAAAATTTCAACCGTAGGCGACGCTGTTTCCTACATTGAAAAAGCAGAAAAGTAAGAAACTCAATTTAAAACCTTATGGAATTAAAAAGAGTCGTAGTAACGGGTCTGGGAGCCATCACTCCTGTAGGAAAAAATGTAGAAACTACATGGAATTCCTTAATTAACGGAGTAAGTGGGGCCGGACCCATTACTTTATTTGACACGGAAAAATTTAAGACAAAATTTGCTTGTGAAGTCAAAGGGTTCGATGCAACCGAATACTTCGACCGGAAAGAAGCCAGAAAATTAGACAGATACGCCCAGTTTGGCGTAATCGCGGCCAAGGAAGCGATTACAGATGCCGGATTGGATTTGGAAGGAATTGATAAAGACCGTGTAGGCGTTATTTTTTCGTCCGGAATCGGAGGAATTGACACATTTGATCAGGAAGTGGGTTATTTTTTTCAGCATCCTGAGTTGGGGCCTAAGTTCAATCCGTTTTTCATTCCCAAAATGATTGGCGATATTGCCGCCGGCCACATCTCCATTATCTATGGTTTCAGGGGGCCGAACTTCGGAACGGTTTCAGCTTGCGCTTCTTCTACGAATGGCGCCGTTTCCGCATTCGATCATATTCGTTTGGGAAAAGCCGATGCCATCGTAACCGGCGGCGCTGAGGCCGCCATTACGGTTTCCGGACTTGGCGGATTTAACTCAATGAATGCGCTTTCAACGCGCAACGATTCGCCGCAAACTGCATCCCGTCCGTTTAGTGCAAGCCGCGATGGTTTTGTGATGGGCGAAGGCGCTGTCAGTATGGTATTTGAAGAATTAGAACATGCCTTGGCGCGTGGTGCGAAAATCTACGCCGAAGTCGTTGGCGGAGGCGCATCGGGCGATGCTTATCACCTGACAGCTTCGCATCCCGAAGGTCTGGGCGCTATCTTGGTGATGAAGAATGCGTTAATCGACGCCAATATGAATCCGGAAGATATTGATTACATCAATGTGCATGGAACCTCTACTCCGGTGGGAGACCCTTCCGAATCAAAGGCCATAAAGGATGTTTTCGGTGAAAATGCCTACAAGTTGAACATCAGTTCCACCAAATCAATGACCGGCCACATGCTGGGAGCCGCAGGAGCGGTTGAAGCAATGGCTTGTATTTTGGCGGTTCAAAACGATATTATCCCTCCAACGATCAATCACGAACCGGATGACGATGATCCCGAAATCGATTATAAGTTGAATTTCACTTTCAACAAAGCCCAAAAAAGGGAAGTGCGCGCTGCGCTTTCCAATACTTTTGGCTTTGGCGGACACAATGCTTGCATTATTGTTAAGAAATTTACAAAATAGATAAAGGTGTTTAGGGATATGCTTTATAGGATAAGGCTCTTTCTTTGTTCAAAGAAAGAGCCTTATTTTGCTTTATACAAAATAACCGGATATCATCCCAAAGATATTACTTTGTATGAGGAAGCTTTACTGCACAAATCTTACGCTAAACGCGACACCAACGGCCGTTACCGCAACAATGAACGGCTCGAATTTCTGGGCGACGCCATTTTGAGCGCCATAATTGCAGATATTGTTTTCAAAAAATTCAAGAACTGTGACGAAGGTTTCCTTACCAACACCCGCTCCAAAATCGTCAAACGCGGAACGCTCGACCTGATTTCCCGCGAACTTGGACTTCATAAATTAATTGTTTCCTCTTCCCATCTCCGTTCTCAAAAAAATCATATTCTGGGAAATGCGCTGGAGGCGTTTATCGGCGCTGTCTATTTGGATTTGGGATACCGGAAAACACACCGGTTTATTGAGGCGAAAATCATCAAGACTTGTATTAATATTGATGCTTTAGCCAAAAAGGAAGAGAATTTTAAATCAAAACTACTCGAATGGAGCCAAAAATACAAAGTGGAATTGGAATTTAGAGTGGTGGAAAAATATACGGATAACGAAAATAATCTCATCTTCCAAAGTCAGGCGCTGCTAAACGGAATAATGGCTGGAATCGGAACCGGTTATTCCAAAAAAGAATCCGAGCAGCAAGCCTCTCATATAGCATTAAAAAAAATCAAGGCAAACAAGGAATTTGTGCAAAGGGTAATAGATGTAAAAAGGGAAGCGGAACGCGGATGACACGGATTAGCGCGGAATAAAAAAAAATCCGCGTCATCCGCGTTCCATATTTGCACCCTTTTTTATTTCAACTTCTTGAAAAAATCATTTCCTTTATCATCCACCAAAATAAATGCCGGGAAATCTTCCACTTCAATTTTCCAAATCGCTTCCATTCCCAATTCGGGATACGCTAAACATTCGATGCTTTTGATGTTGTTTTGCGCCAAAATGGCTGCCGGGCCGCCGATCGAACCCAGATAGAATCCGCCGTGTTTTTGACAGGCCTCGGTCACTTGTTGGCTGCGGTTGCCTTTGGCTAACATAATCATGCTGCCGCCCTGCGACTGGAATAAATCGACATACGAATCCATCCTTCCGGCTGTGGTCGGCCCCATCGAACCACATGCCATGCCTTTCGGCGTTTTGGCCGGGCCGGCGTAATAAATGGGATGGTCTTTGATGTATTGCGGTAAATCTTCGCCTTTGTCCAACAGTTCTTTCAGTTTGGCATGGGCAATGTCGCGGCCTACAACAATTGTGCCGTTCAACGACAAACGGGTGGAAACCGGATACTTGGTCAAATCGGCGAGAATCTCTTTCATCGGGCGGTTCAGGTTGATTTTGACCGCTTCGCCTTCGCCGGCTTTCCGGTATGCTTCGGGAATGTATTGTGCAGGATGTGTTTCTAATTTTTCAATCCAAACGCCATCCTTGTTGATTTTCGCTTTGATATTCCGGTCTGCCGAACAGGAAACTGCCATGCCGACCGGACAGGAAGCGCCGTGACGCGGCAAACGGACAATCCGGATGTCGTGTGCCAGATATTTTCCGCCGAACTGAGCGCCCAAGCCGATTTCCTGAGCGGCTTTCAGCATCTTTTCTTCCAATTCAATGTCGCGGAAAGCCTGACCGCCTTCGTTTCCCTGAGTCGGTAATTTATCGTAATATTTGGTAGAAGCCAATTTGACGGTTTTCAGACACATATCCGCCGAAGCGCCGCCAATAACAAAAGCGATATGGTAAGGCGGACAAGCAGCTGTTCCCAGCGATTTCATTTTTTCGACCAAAAATTTCTCCAAGCTTGCGGGATTCAACAAAGCCCTTGTTTCCTGATACAGATAAGTTTTATTGGAAGAGCCTCCGCCTTTGGCAATGCACAGGAATTTGTACTCGTTTCCATCAATCGCCTGAATATCAATTTGGGCGGGGAGATTGCAACCGGTATTTTTTTCGGTGTACATATCCAAGGGAACATTTTGAGAATAGCGCAGATTTTCTTCGGTATAAGTTTTGTAAACGCCTTTGGAAAGGGCTTCTTCATCACCGCCGCCCGTCCAGACTTGTTGGCCTTTTTTGGCGATGATAGTAGCCGTTCCCGTATCCTGACAGAAAGGAAGCACGCCTTTAGCGCTCACTTCCGCATTGCGCAACATGGTCAATGCCACGTATTTGTCGTTGTCGCTCGCTTCGGGGTCGGACAGGATTTTGGATACCTGTTTCTGGTGTTCCGGCCGCAGATAAAATGCGCAGTCGTGGAAACAGGCATTGGCCAACTTCGTTAACGCTTCCGGTTCCACTTTCAGGATTTCGTGTCCTTCAAAAGAAGAAACCGAAACGCCTTCGTCCGTTAATTTATAATACTCGGTGTCGTCTTTTCCTACCGGAAAAGGATTTTGATACTTAAATGGAGGTGTTGCCATAATTATTGTTATATTATTGCGCAAAGTTAATCCTTTTCTATCAAAAAAACAAATCGGTTTTTTGAACACGGATGACACGGATTAGGCGGATTTACGCGGATAATATTTTTCATAATCAGATGTATTTCAGGAGAATAAAAATCTGCGATAATCAGCGATATCTGCGTAATCCGCGTTCTAAATGACTTTTGAAACAGCTTCTTTATTCGTCATAATTCTGAAAGAGAAAATCATTATACGGAAACCGTTGAACATGAATTTCTTTTACCCGCTCGTACAATAATGTTTTGAGTTCTTCTATATTTTGTTTTTCTTTGGCCGAAATAAACACGCAATTTTCGTTGAGTTTATTCATCCAAGTCTGTTTTAATTCATCCAAAGAAATATTTTCTTTCGTTTTTGGCGTCAAATCGTCGGATTCTTTTTCGATATAGGAAAAGGAGTCGGTTTTGTTGAAGACGATAATGACCGGTTTTTCCTCTTTCGTGATGTCGTTCAGCGTTTGTGTAACCACTTCTATTTGTTCCTCGAAAGCCGGGTGCGAAATGTCAACTACGTGCACCAGCAAATCCGCTTCGCGCACTTCGTCCAAGGTTGATTTGAACGACTCTATCAATTCTGTGGGCAATTTGCGGATAAATCCCACGGTATCCGATAGCAGGAAAGCCAGATTATCGACGGTTACTTTTCGGACAGTCGTATCTAAAGTGGCGAAGAGTTTGTTTTCGGCAAAAACTTCCGATTTACTCAGTAAATTCATCAGGGTGGATTTTCCGACATTGGTGTAGCCGACCAAAGCCACACGTACCATTTTTCCGCGATTTTTCCGTTGGGTGGATTTTTGTCTGTCGATTTCTTTCAAATCCTCTTTGAGTTTGGAAATTTTAGTCAGGATAATCCGTCTGTCGGTTTCCAACTGGGTTTCACCAGGGCCGCGCATCCGAAGTCCGCCGCTGCCGCTTCCGCTTTGCCGTTCGAGGTGTGTCCACAAGCGTTTCAGTCTGGGAAGCATATAGTTGTATTGCGCCAATTCCACCTGTGTTTTCGCATGTGCCGTTTGAGCACGGCCGGCAAAAATATCAAGAATCAGGCTGGTACGATCCATAATTTTCACTTTCAATACCGCTTCCAAGTTCCGCAATTGCTTGGGACTTAGTTCGTCGTCGAAAATAACCATGCCGATTTCATTGTCTTCGTTTTCCGTATAATTTTTGATTTCCTCTAATTTACCGGTTCCGACAAAAGTAACGGAATGGGCCATCTCCAAACGTTGTGTAAACCGCTTAACAGTTTGAATACCAGCGGTGTTTGCTAAAAAATCAAGTTCATCCAAGTATTCTTTGACCTTGGCTTCATTCTGTTCCGGAGTGATCAAGCCGACTAAAACAGCTCTTTCAGTCTCGGTATTGGTAATAATAAAATCCTTCATTTACTGTTGATATGATATAAATTTCGCACAAAGGTAGTAAATTTCTCAAAATAATTGTACCTTTGCCTTTTCTATTGAATTGAAAGATGAAGATTATTCGCTTGTCTTTGCTGCTGTTGTGTTTATTTTCCGGGTCTTTTTTGCATGCGCAAATCAGCCATGGAGGAACGCCTTTTTTTCCTCAGTCCAATTTATTGAGGGTTTCCGCCGGTTTACCCTATATTGAAATGCCGGCGTTTGATTTGGATTCCGTTTTGCGGGAAGACCAATTAAATGAAGGAAATATGCGGGGAAGTTATCAATTCGCCCATAAATTTTATACGAATCTTGATTTGAGAAGAGATGCCGTCTTGACGGTACTCCCGAATGGAACGACCGTTCGGCAAATTGGAATCCGTTCAAAAGGCGCTTATTCCATCAATCTTTTGTTGCAAAATTTTGAAATTCCCGAAGGCGGAAAATTGTTCGTATATAACGCCGATCATTCGTACATCATCGGAAGTTTTGATCACAGAAACAATTCTCCGGGGAAAATTTTACCCTTGCAACCGGTTGCAGGAGAATCAATTATTGTTGAATATTCGGAATCGCCCAATGCGGTATTTAAAGGAAATTTTACCATCGCCGAAGTGAATCATGATTACCGGGATTTTTTACGGACGGAACCTATGGTTGATAATAATACCCAATTCGCCTGTATGCCGGATGTGCTCTGTTCCGGGGCCAATGAAGCAACAATTCGTTCGACCGTCTTGTTGATTATCAATGGGACAGCGCTTTGTACGGGTTCTTTGATAAACAATACGGCCGATAATGGAAAACCCTATCTTTTAACGGCAGTACATTGCTTAAATGCATCGGCGTCGTTTCCTCAAAATTGGGATTATTACGATACCAAAGCAGGTTCTATTATCGCCTTTTTTAATTATAACCGGCCGGTTTGCGACTCAAGAATAAAAGGAACGGAAGAAATGTCCTTAGCGATTGCGCATCCGCAGGTAATTCTTGAAAAAAATGACGTTGCGCTTTTGGAATTTCAAGATACGCCACCCGATTATTATAACGCCTATTATGCCGGATGGAATGTAGAACCCAATGGAGGAGGCCTTCCGCACACCAATCTGCACCATCCGTATGCTGCCGTAAAAAAGTACGGTGTCACGGAAGCAAGCCTTGCCTTGACTTCCTTTTATGTTTTTGAAAATAATTCCCACTGGAAAGTTTCAAGTTGGAATACCGGATCTACCCACGGAGGCTCTTCCGGTTCGCCCTTGTTCGATAATAACCGGCTGATTGTTGGCGGATTATCGGGAGGAGAATCCGTTTGTAACGGAAATAGTCCGGCTGGAGGCGCCGACTATTTTTTCGCTTTATACAAGGCTTGGGAAACCGGAAATCCCGCCAATCAGTTGAAAACTTATTTAGATCCGGCCAATAAAAACCTGAAACAATATCCGGGCATGGATCCGCACCGGACAAATCCCATCGTCCGTTTCGGCAATGCCGATTATAATTACGGCGATCAATTGATTACAAGTGAATTGAGCGCTCCGAATGCGGGATTTGTTTTCGGTAACAGCAATCTGCAAACTTTAGAATTTGCGGAAGAATTTTCCCTCAATCACGCAGTGGAAGTTTTGGGAAGCTATTTTCTAATCCCTTATATGCCTTATGCTTATACATCAGGGGTTGAGGTTTCGATTTATTCCGGCGCTTTGTATCCGGAAGTCAAACTTCAGTCCAAAAGATTTAGTCCCAAATACTTGGATTATACGACTTCAAGCGGATTTTACGAAAAAGATAAAAATATGAATTTGGTCGCTACCGAATCTTTTGTTTTGTTTGATGAACCGGTTAAAGTGAATAACAAATTTTTTATCTCCTATAAAATTGATTATTCCGCCGCCGCATTTTGCGTTTATAATACAAGATTTGGAAATGATAATCATCCGAATACTGCTTGGATAAAAGATGAAACGAGCGGATGGATTCCGGCAAGCGCATCTAATTCTCAGCCGATGAAAACGGCGCTTGCAATTCAGGCATTGATGAGAAATTCAACAGAGAATGGTCTAAACGAAACAGCTCCCAAAGAGCCTCTGTTTTATTATGACCGTTCCGGCAGAACATTGATATTAAAGAATTTAGAGAACGAATCGGGATGGATAGAGATTTATTCCGTCAGCGGGCGATTGATAGAGAAGTTCCGCTTTAATCCGGGACAAACCGCTTTTGTTCTTTCCGGAAAAGTGAAAGAGGGTGTCGGAATTGTGAGAGTAAACGGCAATAATTCTTCTTATGCTAAAAAAATTATTTATTAAAATAGTAAATTATTTCTCTTTTTTCTTTAAAAATCATTTTTTATGATGTACATTTGCACCAAATATCGAAAGTAAACTAAATTTATTATTAATTATAAAAAATTATTATCAATAGTATGAATAAAAGATTGATTCTTCCCGCTATCCTTTTGACTATCATAGTGGGTCTTTTTACTGCCTGCTCATCAGGCCTTAAACCGTTAGCAGCTAATTATATAAAAGCTGAACCGCAGCCATTGGAATTAGTAGCCGGAAAGGTTCCGGTAACCATCAATGCTACTTTTCCGGAGAAGTGGTTTAACAAAAAAGCTACTTTGACGGTAATTCCCGTTCTTCGTTATGACGGCGGAGAAGCTTGGGGAACTTCTTACACCTATCAAGGAGAAAAAGTTGCGGGCAACGGACAGGTGATTCCTCAAAAAACCGGGGCTAATGTGACATTAACCTCCAGTTTCAATTATGTTCCAGCCATGCAAAGTTCGGAACTTTATCTTACTTTTTCAGCAAAAGTAGGTAAAAAAGAAATTGCACTGCCCGAAATTAAAATCGGAGACGGCGTTTTGGCGACAGCCGCTTTGTTAGATGCCGGCGCTGAAATTCCGGCTACGGCTCCCGACAAATTTCAACGGATCATCAAAGAGGCTTATAACGCCGACATAAAGTTCCTTATCCAACAAGCGGAATTGCGTAGCGCCGAATTGAAAAAGTCCGAATTGTCCGATTGGAAAGACGTGGTTGCCAATGCCGACCAAGCGCCCAATCAAAATGTAAACGTAGAAATTTCAGCGTATGCTTCTCCGGACGGCGGTCTGGAATTGAACGAAAAATTGGCTGAAAAACGGGAAGTCAATACGGATAAATATTTGAAACAGGAACTAAAAAAAGCCAAAGTGAATGTGCCGGTTTCTGCTCGTTATACCGCACAAGACTGGGACGGTTTCAAAGAATTGGTTGAAAAATCAAATATTCAGGACAAAAACCTGATTTTAAGCGTTCTGTCTATGTACAAAGATTCCGAACAAAGAGAAAAAGAAATCAAAAATATTTCTTCCGTATTCTCTGTATTGGCTGATGAAATTCTTCCGCAATTGAGACGTTCGAGATTAATCGCCAACATTGAAATTATCGGTAAAAGCGACGAGGAAATTTCCAAATTAGTCGCCTCTACTCCAAAATCATTGTCGCTTGAAGAAATTCTTTATGCCGCCACTTTGGTAAAAACACTTCCCGAAAAGGAAACCATCTACAAAAAAGCCGCAGAACTCTATTCAACCGACTTCCGTGCATTTAATAACTTGGGTGTATTGGATTTCCAAAACGGAAAAATTGCCGCTGCCGAAACGAACTTCAACAAAGCCCTCACTTTGGCCGGAAATTCTCCGGAAACCAATTTCAATTTAGGTTTAGTGGCTTTAACGAAAGGCGATCAAGCGAAAGCGCAACAATTCTTCGGAAAAGCGGCCGGTGTAAGCGAATTGGGCAATGCTCAGGGACTTTTGGCCGTTGTAGGAGGAAACTATTCGCAAGCAGTCGGTTCTTTTGGAAAAACAGCCAGCAACAATGCCGCATTGGCTCAACTGTTGACAAAAGATTACAGTAAAGCATTGGCTACCTTGAATGCCGTTCAAAATCCGAATGGAACGACTTCTTATCTGAAAGCAATCGTTGCTGCCAGAACAAACAATGCAACCGATGTAGTTTCCAATTTGAAACAGGCCATCAAATTGGATCCGTCTCTTGCCAAGAAAGCTGCGAAAGATTTGGAATTTGTAAAATTCATTACCAATTCGGAATTTTCAAATTTAATCAAGTGATATGAAACAAGCACATCATAATGCAAATTTAATTGATTCATAACAATTTAATTTTTAAAAGTTAATAAATAATTAACTCGAAAAGAGTGGCTTGTGAAAGCCGCTCTTTTTTTTGCAGAAAATAAAGAATGTCATCAATTTGTACGATTGAACGGCGTGGATAAGTGCAAAGATATTGACAATTATTAGTTTTTACAAAAAAGTAGTATCTTTGCAAAATACTAAGTCAGTAAATATGTATAAAATCAGTAAACAGTTTTCTTTTTCGGCATCGCATGTATTGAATCTTTTGGACAAAGACCATCCCTGCGCCCGGATGCACGGTCATAATTACCTGATTACCGTGCACTTGAAATCGGAAAATTTGGACGAATACGGTTTTGTGAAAGATTATAAATCATTGAAAACCGTTAAACAATTCATCGATACCCATTTTGACCACCGTCATTTGAACGATGTGATTCCGGTTCATCCGACTTCCGAAAATATCGCCCGCTTTATTTATGAACGTTTCAAGCCGGAAATTCCCGAATTATATGCGGTCGAAGTAAGCGAAACGCCTCAAACTTCTTGCATTTATGAACCTTCAGGTAAATGAAATATTCTATTCCCTGCAAGGGGAAGGCAGTCGTCAGGGAGAAGCGTCCATCTTTATCCGCCTGACCGGTTGCAACTTGAAATGCGATTTTTGCGATACGGATTTTGCAGAAGGGAAAGAGATGCAAGCCGATGAAATTCTGGATTTTATCCGACAGTTTCCCTGCCTGTGGATTGTATGGACAGGCGGAGAACCAAGCCTGCAATTGACGGACGAAATACTCCTGTTTTTCAAGGAAGCCGGTTTTCGACAAGCCATTGAAAGCAACGGACATAAGCCCTTGTCTGCTTTGTTGGACTATACAGTAGTCAGTCCGAAAGGCAATGTGGATTATGCCCGTAAAATCAATTCCAAGGTTAATGAAATCCGTTTACCTGTACAAAAAGATGATAAAATTCCCTCAATAGCCTTTTTACCGGAAGCCGAATATTATTTTTTAAGCCCGGTTTTTACAGAAGAAAAAACAAGTACAAAAGCCAATATCGATTATTGCGTGGAGCAAATCAAACAACATCCGGAGTGGCGATTGAGTTTGCAGATACATAAATTAATCGGTATTGAATAATAAAATTTATGGAACGATTTGAAGTAAACATATTGGGTTGCGGCTCTGCTCTCCCTACCACAAAACATTTTTTGAGTTCGCAGGTAGTCAATCTGCGGGACAAACTTTACATGATTGACTGCGGAGAAGGCAGTCAGTTGCAATTTCGCGCTCTAAAATTGAAATTTCAACGCCTCAATTCTATTTTCATTTCCCATTTGCACGGCGACCATTGTTTCGGTTTGCCGGGATTAATTTCTACTTTGGGAATGTTGGGACGAACCGCCGATTTACATATTTACGCGCAAGCCGATGCCGAAAAAATATTTAAGCCTTTCTTGGATTATTTCTGCAAGGAACTGACTTACAAAGTATTCTTTCATTCTTTCAATCCCGCCAAAAGCGAATTGATTTATGAAGACCGCAGCCTGAAGGTTTCTACCATTCCTTTGAAACACCGCGTACCCAGCGCCGGATTTCTGTTCGAGGAGAAGCCCAAAAGTCCGCATATTATTCGGGAAATGATTGATTTTTATCAGGTTCCGACCAGCCGGATTAATACCATCAAGGCGGGAGCGGATTTCATTGCCCCCGAAGGCCAAACCATTCCCAATGCGATTTTTACCCGGCCGGCCGAACCGTCCCACAAATACGCCTACTGTTCGGATACAGCTTATTACGAAAAGATTATCCCGTTGATTGAAGGCGTAGATCTGCTCTATCACGAAGCGACTTTCAGTCACGAAGATGTTGCGCGCGCGAAAGAAACTTATCATTCTTCGGCCAAGCAAGCGGCGCAAATTGCACAAGCGGCAAAAGTCAAAAAACTAATTATCGGACATTTTTCCGCCCGCATTCCCGACGAAAACATTTTGCTGCATGAAGCCCGTGAAATATTTTCCAATACCATTTTGGGCAAAGAGGGCATGGCTTTAAATGTTTGATAATATTTAGAAGAAAGCGTAAGTCATAGAAATGTTGAAAAAGGAGCAGAGCGCTTTAATCCTCATTCATCAACTCCATTATTTTCTCCACATAATACGCATTTAGCGCTTCCGTAGGATGCCCGTCATGAGGAATATGATATTTATCCTTATTTTGCTCATAATCGACAGGGGCCGGCGGTTGGAAAACCTGAATTTTGGGGTCAAGGTATTGAATCCATTCCAAATCACAGCCGGCATAGCTTGGATATATTCCGATATAAAATTGACCGGTGGGATTCATTTTCCAATATTGTGTAGCGGAATAATTGATAATATCTGCAAAACGGGTATAAAATGATTCGGTATGCGGATAATGAATGTTGATTTTTAGCAAGCGCGCAAGTCCTATGCCGTTGAGTAGGCGGGAAAGATACAAGCGCGTCTGCTTTCTCGGCTTGACGATAAGGGAATCATTTTCAACATACACATCCGGCGAGGTAAGCGGCGCCCATGCAAAATAATTACTTCCGCCAAAAACACGCTCTAAATGATCGGGAATAAAGGTGTACAAAACGAAACCTTCCGGTTCTTTTATCGTTGAACGATTAATCGTATTTACCCGTTTATCAAACAATAAGGCGGTTTGATGCGGCCCCCAACCATCAACCCCATAATTGTAGGATTTAAAATCAGGGCGCTGTTGTTCAAACAAAGCCGGAAAGGTTGACGAATAGGCTATTCCTTCGCCAAACGTGAATGAGCAACCATAAAAAATAGCGTGTTTTTTAGGATTTTCGGAAAGCGTACCGGTTGGAATGGAATCTTCTGAAATCCTTCTGCCCAAACTATCTGTGGAAAATAAAATGTGATAAAGGGTTTCATTTCCCCATAAACCAATCATACCCTCGCCCTGCATATTGGGTCTTAAGCGATCGCCCAATAAATTATCCTCTAACCTGAGAAGGCCGAATTTCTTTTCCATTGTTTCTGTTTTAAGGCGTATAACCCATACTATTTGGAACCCAATTAAAAAGAAAAGTATAAGCCTACAAATATAAAGCAGATAAGATTTCTTTAATAGCAAAAGATTTTGAATGACAAATGTGAGTACGAATAAGACAAGAAAAAACTTCAAAAAGAAATTGTCGTCATAAATCTTTCCGGTTAAAAAAGTAACTAACAGAAGTATCAACAACAGTATATTTAAAACACGTTTACTTTTCAGTAAATCGGCCAAATTCTTGAAATAGGCTTTAATAAAAGGCATCAATATCAATCCGGTTTAAATTTCACCATCCATTTTTGCTTGTTCGCGTAATCCGGCTGACTGGTCTTTTTGTAAACGAAATCGCCGATTACCAAATAATCCATTTCGGTACTCATGAAACATCGATATGCATCGTGAGGCGTACACACAATCGGTTCTCCACGGACATTGAAACTGGTATTTACCACCAAACCGTAACCAGTTTGCTTTTCAAATGCTTGAATTAACTCCCAAAAACGCGGGTTGATTTTTTTGTGCACCGTTTGTACACGGGCGGAAAAATCCAAGTGGGTAATTGACTGCACATCGCTTCGGATGTAATACAAGCGTTCCCAAAGCGGCAAATCGTGATAATTTTCGGGCAAAGTTTTCCGTCTTTCTTCCTTTACAGGGACGACTATCAGCATATAAGGAGAATCGGTGTCTAAATCGAAATAATCCGCAGTTTTTTCCGCCAATACCGATGGTGCAAAGGGTCGGAAACCTTCTCTGTATTTGATTTTGAGATTCAATTTCTTTTGCATTTCCGGATTTCGGGCGTCTCCCAAGATACTCCGGTTGCCTAAAGCCCTCGGCCCAAATTCCATTCGTCCCTGAAACCAGCCAACCACATCGCCTAACGCCAATTTATCGGCAACAAATTCCGATAATTCGGAAAAATCAGCATATTGTGTAAACACCGCTTGCGTTTTTTTATTCATCGACTGAATTTCCTTTTCGGAATAATCGGGGCCTAAATAGGAACCGGACATGCTATCGTGTTGGTTGTCGGAAATCCTTTTCTCGCCGTAATACATATAGTTGACGGCCAAAGCG
>BNXY01000034.1 GCA_025999935.1 Bacteroidia bacterium
TTGGAATCAAACCATACAGATGGCTGTAACGAATCATTCCGCTCATGCCTTTATCCGGAGTATCGCTACGCATCGGCGTAAATCCCGATACGGCGACAACGCCGGAAATACGGTCATCAAGCGCAGCCGCATACAAGCCCAAAGTGCCGCCCAAGGTGTAACCAAACACAGAAATCCGGCGGGAATCCACAATAGAATCGTTTAGCAAATAATCTACTGCACCGTGCAGGTCTTCAACCATCTTGCCCAAGCGCGACCAATGCGGGAAACGGTCATAGAAGTGTTCCGTTTCGCTCCAGCGCGTACCAAAACCAGACTGGTCGTAGGCCAGAACGGCATAACCGGCATTCGTAAGCGCCAATATAGGGTGCAAGTCGCTTCGGTAATTCCACATATACCCTAACGGATAATTATAGCCGTGCAGCCAAATAACCGTCGGCAATTTAGCATCTTTGGGCATATCGGCAGGATAATAGAGATCGCCCGTAATACCGCCGAAACGGATGCGGCGCGATGCAACCTGTTCACTTTCGGGAGAATTCCATCCGGAGTTATCCCTTGCGGCAATAACCCAAGCATGAATATCGGGATTAATTTGCGTAGGATTACCGATATGTCCTTTAGCTATCTCCGTGGGGCCGGGTGCAGGCATCATCCGTCGCATCTGCGGAAAGCCTTCTTCCGATAATTTGAGCGGAGCGTCGCCAAGCGTCCATTTCAACGATTGAAGAATCCTTTCGGCTTTCCGCTCCCATTCGCCCAAAGAGGCTGCCAATGGAGCGGATGTGCTTTGTTTCGGATATTTCGTCAAGTCGATTTTTTCCTTCGACGATGCAAGCCATTTGTCAAAACTCCAAGGGAATACAAAATGGTTTACCCACTTTTTGCCGGAGCGGCCGAATTGCCAATCAAGCCAGTCAATACTTGCCTCCACGTCGTTGCTGCCATGAAATCCGGGAACAGCCAGCATACTCATTCTATCGGGTTGTCCCAGACGTTCATATACTTTCTGCGCCGATTGATAAGCTTGTTCCATCGCCCAGCCGTTGGCCACCTGGTCATTGTAGCCCCATTCAAGCAAGGCTGCACGCGGCGCTATCAAGGCAAGGAAAAGATTCGCATCTACCGGCAGATAGTCTTCACGGCCGGAGAAAAAGCGCAAACGGGGTACAAACCAAGTAGGAAACATGCGCGTAGTGCTTTCAAGTCCTTCGCCGCCACCCAATTCTCAGCAGTTTGGCCAACAGGACGTCCATCGAGGAAACGCAAGGGGTCGGGCAATAAATTGGATTTGGGCAGTTTATCAAAATCGGGAGGCAATTCGCCTGTTTGCTTTTGCCAAGCTGTCCAGGCAGGAACATCCTGTAACGCGGCCTGCATCCATTGTAGATACGCACGCCGCTCTTGCTCTGTCATCGCGCCTACCGTTCCGATGCACAAAACACACAAAATACACAAAACAAATTTCTTCATAATAATATAAACAATTGTGATTCTACTAATTGAAAACGATTAATAACCCGGATTATTACTAATGATCGCTGAATTTTGATCCATTTCGTATTGCGGAATAGGAAAAAGCACATGATCGGTCGGGAATCTGGATAAACCAACAACCGTTTTAAATCTCCCATCTTCGCCATCATTAGCGGAAGTTGTCCGAATGTCTGAATAAAAGTGCAACTTGACTTTCCGGCCATTGCCATAAACCTCTTTGACGGCATCCCAACGGAACAAGTCGAAGATACGGTGTCCTTCCATAGCCAATTCCACCCTGCGTTCGCGCCTCACGATGTCCCTTAACGTACCATCGGCCGTTGTCTTGGGCGGCATATTGACAGAAGCGCGCGCACGCACTTTATTTACCCAGACCAACGCTTCCGGCTTTCCTTGTTCTGCCAAGGCTTCCGCCAAGAACAAATAAAGATCGGCCATTCTCATTACCGGGGCGTCTAAACCTGCATAGCGGATATTGGTCAAACCTTCCAAATTTTCCGTCAATTTCTTAACGTTCATTCCGGTAGGCGACCATTGCCATTCATATTTTACCATATCTCCCCGATTGTAAGTCACGTTAGTAGTTTCCAATACACCGGCATTATTATAGATGATGTGCTGGTAATTAAAAGGGGTTGATTCGGTATATACACCAAAATCATCTCCGGGTGCATACATGGTATAAGCTCTGCGAGGGTCGCCGGGTTCGAAGGCGTCATACAAATCTCTTGAGGGTAAAGCATATCCCCAGCCTTCGCCGCCTTGTATCGGTTTTAATTCGTTTGGCAGCGGGCGAATACCGGAGCGAATGCCTCTCTCAACGCTGAAATCCTGTTCCCACATGCCGCTATTGCGTTCAAATGCAAAATAGAATAATAATTCAGGATTCGCTTCATTATTCACATCAAAGATAGACTCAAAATCGTCAATCAGCTTAAATCCGGCCTCTTCTGCCATCGCAATTGCTTCGCGAGCGGCTGTTTCGCATTTGGCATAGTCTTTTTTGTATAAATACGTTTTTGCCAAATAAGCGGCAGCGGTTGCTTTCGTAGGTGTACCCTTAAAACTGCCGCCATCTTTCGTGAGGTGTTCTTTTGCAAAAGTAAAATCTTCTATGAGTTGATCAAAAATAGCGGCAACATCGGCTCTCGGCTGAGAAAACGCTTCAAAAGATGTGAGCGGTTTTGTGATAAGCGGCACTTCGCCTATCATCGGTCAATCCATCGCACATAATCATAAACCGTTTACCATACATTTGCGTTTGGGTTACCCAAGGACTATACGAAGCGATAACGAGTTTCTTGGCCGAAGCTTCATCTCTAAGAAAATTATCGGGGCCGGGTCTGTCTTGTGGCGTGCGATTCAGAAAATCGTCCGAACAAGCAGTGCAAAAGCATATTGCACCTATTAACAATAAACTTGTTATTTGTTTTATTTTTAATACTGTTTTCATTTCTATCAATATTTATAGGTTAATTTATTAAAGTGAAAATCTTAATCCGAATGTCCATGTTCTTGTAAATGGTACATTTACCATATTACTTATTTCGGCATACACATTTCCGAATGTGTACAAGTTTTGAATGCTGCAATAGAGATTCAGGTCTTTTAAACTTACTTTTCCGCTGAGTTTATTGGGCAGTTTATAATTCAAATTGACATTCCTAATACTCAAATAGGAACCATTTACCATCCAAAAATCGGAAAACTGATCATTGTTTCCACTGCCTGAACGGTTTATTCTGGGGTATTTACCATTGGGATTCTTGGTTGGATGGTAGCGGTCTAAAATATAATCTGCTTCCATATTGGCTTCTCCACCGAACATATCGGTAGCCCATTGTCCGGTGCGCATATTTTTGTCGATACCTTGAACACCTTGCAGTTGCACCTGCAAGGTAAAATTTTTATAACCAACCTGTCCTGATAATCCATAGGTAAAATCCGGACGTACTTTTCCAAATAATTCCCGGTCGGCAGCATCTATTTTTCCATCCGGCTTACCGGTTAGTTTGCCGTCGGCATCATAACCGTCAATATCTAAATACCATATATCTCCTATGGTAGAGTTTCTGGAAAATTGCGGATTATTTTCCAAATCGGCTTGTGTGCGGATAAGCCCATTGGTTCTGTATCCAAAGAAAGTCCATATCGGATACCCTTCTTCAATACCGGAAGACCTTAAATCTCTTCCTTCCAGATCAATCACCTTATTATTTATATGCGATATATTGGCATTAATATCGTAAGACCAACCGTTTACCGTTTTTCGGTAGCCCAATTCCAAATCGATACCGGTATTGCGGATGTGTCCTGCATTGATATAAGGACTTCCGGACAAACCCACCGATGTGGGGATAGGCTGGTTAAACAACAAACAACCAATTCAATTCAGGCATAAAAGATTCTTCTGCTATTCGCCATGCGCCTGAAACGGATGGAAAAACGCCATATTTTTGATCTGCCAACCGAGAGGTTCCATCGCGTCTAACTGTTCCTGAGAATATATATTTGTCTTTAAAGGAATAACCGGCCCGACCAAATACAGACAGGAAAGCCCAATCGGAATAGCCATTGCCATTGAGCGATATTGTAATGTCTATCCATTGCCCCAATGAAATTGGATGTGTAACTGTTTCCCCATCCCACACTTCCACGGGTAGTAAACTGCAATCCATCTAAAATATTTATCGTTAAGTACAAGTTGCCTTCGAGACCTTTATACCGGTCATTTACTTCTGAGTTTTCCAACATCCAAGTAGGGCTTGGCGCTCTACCTTGAAACTTATCATTAACCACAGGCGCCACATCACCATTCGCTTCATACATTCTATTGAGCGGCGTTTCCCTGAATGCGGCATGGTAAGAATCCCGTCCATCATATTCTCTTTGATTCGTTTGACTGGAAGAATAGATATTAATAGAATTTCCGAGCATCAGGCCAATTGACATCAACACCTTCCACTTTGGCTAAATCAGCACTTGTCCAAGGAACGGCCGTTCCTGCATTTTCATACGCTTCGGCAGCTAATTCAAGCCATTGTGCAGCATTAACAAAACCCAATCTTAAATTACCCTCTTGCTGAATACTTTGCTCCGTTTTGAAAGTAATGGTAGGCTGTGGCACATTGTTCCCTCTTTTGGTATTGATTAAGATAACGCCATTAGCCGCCCTTGAACCATATATGGCTACGGCAGACGCGTCTTTCAATACCGTAAGCGTTTCAATATCCTGAGGATTGATATTATTTGAACCATCTTGAATCATCCCGTCAACTACATAAATTGGTGAATTGGAGCCATTGATGGATTGAATACCATGTATCAGAACATCACTGTCCGCCCCCGGTCGTCCTGAACTCGGAGTAATGGTCAAACCCGAAAGCCGCCCCTGAAGGGCTGACATGACATTCGTTGTAGGTACCCGCTCAAACTTTTCCGAATTGATTTGTGAAACCGAACCGGTTAAATCACGCCTTCTCACAGTACTATAACCTATAACTACTACTTCATCAAGCAATTGTGTGTCTTCTTCCAAAGTGATTTGGAAAACAGATTTTCCTCTAATCGGTATTTCCTTGTTCGCAAACCCAAGATAGGAAAGGACTAAGCTGCCATCTTCCGGCACATTCAATTCAAATTTGCCGTCCGGATTAGTAGTTGTGCCTTGGCCCGTACCTTTTATTGATACATTTGCCCCGATAACCGGTTCTCCATTGGAGTCAAGAACGGTGCCCGAGATAGTTTTTGTGTTATCTGCGAATGCCGTTTCTTTCGGAATCAATAAAACAATGTTGTCATTTTGTTTTTTGAAAGTAATTCCGGTTTCTTTCAAAAGTAAATTTAGAGTTACTTCCAACGACACATTGGAAACTTGAATGGATGTTGTTTTGTTCAAATCCTTCAAATCTTCGTTATAAAAAAAGCTGTAATCGCTTTTTCGTTCTATTTCTTTCAAGATTTCTTTCACTGTCTTATTTTTCAAATCCAATGAAATTTGCGAATACATACCGGAAGAAAAGGACAAAAACAAACATAAATAAAACAAACGACTCATAAAGAGCTGTTTAATACTTCGAGGCACTTTGTTTCTCATAATAAATTAATTTAAGATAGTTAATATTTACTGTATTTGATGCTATATACAGTTATATTTGACTTTTAAACTATCCAAAATCTAAATTTAACACAGATTTAACTTATTTTAAGACTTTGGGAGATTATCGACCCCAGTAGAGGTCATTCTTTGAAATATTTTTCCTTGCGATTGTCTTTATGAAACAGGATGGTTCCATCTTTCATTGTATATCTGATAGGGGCGGTAAGCGAAATCGCGTTGAGCACCGATTCAATATTGGTATTGTCAACAGCGCCTGTAAATCGAATATGTTTAATGGATTCATCTTCAAACGAGTAATCAATATTATAGATTCGAGCAATCGTGATGGCGATATCCTGAAGCGTTTCATTTTCAAACCGTAATTTGTTTTTCTGCCAATCGGTAAAATCCCTCGGTTTAACAATATAGGAAGATATTTTCTTCGTGGATTTATTATATACTGCCCTATCATTCGGTTTCATTACCCATGTTTTTTCCGGCAGGGTAATTTGCACTTTCCCCTCAACCAATACCATGGATATAATCGAATCTTCATCATAAGCTTTTATACCGAAAGTAGTTCCCAAAACTTCTACTTTCATATCTACACATTGCACGGAAAATATTTTCTCTGCATCCGGCGCCACTTCAAAATAGGCTTCTCCATTCAATTTCAGCAACCGGTTTTTTTGGTTATAGGTATTGTAATAAGTCAATTTTGAAGCGGAATTTAACCAAACACGGGTGCCGTCCGGCAAGGTCATGTTCGCTTTTTCGCCCGGCCCCGCCACAATAAGGAAGGGTTCTTCTGCCATCTCTTTGGTTTTATTCACGCCCCAATATTGATACCATCCGGAAAAAAAGCCAATGAGTAAAATAACACTCGCAGCAATACGAAAACCTTTTTTGAATCGTATTGTCGTTGACGGTTTGCTTTTTTCAGGCAAACTTATTTCTTTCCGAATGTTATTTAACATGCTATTTTTCAAATCTTTATTGATTTCAGCAGGCGCATTTTGAATTTGAAGTTCTATCCAACGATGCAATGAAGGATTCTCGGAAATAAAATGAATCATTTCCCTGATTTCTTCCTCTGTCGCTTTGTTGATTATGTATTTTTCAAACAAGTCTAAATAATGTTCTTGTTCCATCTTTTATGTATTTTTCTATTATACAGTTATCTCCCTTAAATATACTACTCAATTGTTAATTTTACAGTTATTTAACACATATACAATTGAAATAATAGCATGGGTAGCAAATAATGCTTCGACAATTCATTTTTCATAAACGCTGTTGCCTTTGCCAATTGTGTTTGAACCGTCGATTCCGCAAGGTTTAGCTTTTGAGCGATTTCTCTAACGGAATATTCTTCTTTTTTGTTTAGTATAAAAATTTGTCTTCTTGCCGGAGGTAATTGTTCTGCCAATTTATCGACAATTTCCTCTAAAATATTCAGATTAAGTTTGTTATCTGTTGCACAATTATCGAATGAGTCATTTTGTATAAAATATTCCTGATAAATAAATTCTATTGTCCGGTGTTCCAATTCATTCAGCAGCATATTTTTGGCAATTGTACACAAATAGGATACAAATGTTTTATCCGGATGAATGCGTTCACGGGTTTCCCATACTTTAATAAAGGTACGTTGCACCAATTCTTCGGTAAGATAGGTATTGCCATTGGATATTTTCAAAATGAAATAATATAGTTTCCCGCTGTATTGGTCATACAACTTTTCAAAAGCAGGAACCGAGCCTTCTTGAAGTAATTTCAGATTAAAAGAATCATCCATCTCCATGTTTTTGTTCATTAATTTACCGTCGTTTCCATCCCGATACAATCTTTCGCCCGGATTCGTCCTGTCTGACTGAAATAATCATCGCAAATATATGCTAAATTTCTATACAAACCAAACTTTCGCCTTCTTTTCTTGCAAATTCTATTTATCAGATGAGTTGTCCCACATACGATTATCATAAAATAATATACATTTAATTGAGAATGCACCGTTTTATAAAATATTTGTACTAATTTTGCAATAATTATTTGGATAGATTTATGCTGCTTGGTTTGACTTAATGCTTGGAAAAGATGATAATATTGAAAAAAAGATTTTTTACCCTTGTTTTGCTATTGTTTAGTGTATTTTTGGCTTATGCACAAGAGAAAGATATTCCCCGCAACGGGGAAGGAATCCATGCTTTTTTGAGGCGGAACAACCGAACGGGCACTGTGGATTACGAAGAATTTATCAAATTAAATAAAGGTAAATTCGGAAAAAATAATGCCTTGTTAAAAGGAGTAAACTACCTGTTGCCGACTGTCCGGCAAGATGTTGTGTCTGAAACCGATTCAGATGCGCTTGCAAGTGTAGAAACGAAGGTTGCGGCAAGTGTAAAAACAACCGGCCAGACAACCGTTCGCAAGCAGCCTTTGTTCGGGAAAATGTATGAAAATTATACGGTAAAAGACCGGATTTTGGCAGGCGCTTGTTTCTTCTTGGTAAGCGGTCACGGAGGGCCGGATAGTGGCGCTACGGCCAAAGTGGATGGTCACGATTTGCATGAAGATGAGTATGCTTACGATATTATACTGCGTTTGGCGCGGAATTTATCGGAACATGGAGCGACTGTTCATATCATCATTCAAGACAAAAAAGATGGTATTCGAGATGGTAAATATCTGAATAACAGCAAGACTGAAACTTGCATGGGAAAAGCGATTCCCTTAAATCAGACCAAGCGTTTGAAACAACGTTGCGATGCGATTAACAATTTAAGTTACAAGGCCAAAGAAAAATATCAGCGGGCGATTTTTGTTCATTTGGATAGCCGGAGTAAGAAGCAACAATTGGATGTATTTTTCTATCACCAGGATAATGCGGGAAATAAAAAGAAGAGCAAACGTGTAGCGGATACCATGGTAAAGACTTTCGATGAAAAGTATAACGAACATCAGCCCGGTCGCGGATTTTCAGGAACGGTAACGACACGTCAACTCTATGTTTTGAATAATACCAATCCCGTTTCAATTTTTGTAGAATTAGTAAATATGCAAAACGTCAACGATCAAAGGCGTTATATCTCGAATAACAACCGTCAGGCATTGGCCAACTGGCTTTGCTTAGGGTATATTAAAGATTATCAGCAGTCGAAGTGAGTTAATTCTAAAGATTGTTTAAATACCGTTCCGCTTCGATGGCTGCCATGCACCCGCGACCCGCCGCCGTAATGGCTTGCTGGTAATTGGGGTCGGCCACATCGCCTGCTGCAAAAACACCCGAAATATTGGTTTTAGTCGTTCCCGGAATCGTTTTGATATAGCCTTGTTCATCCAATTTTAAAAAATGTTTGAAAACTTCCGAGTTAGGCTTGTGTCCGATGGCTAAAAAAAAGCCGTCGATGGCGATATCGAATTTTTCTTCGTTATTTTCTCCTTGAAATTTCACTAAATGAGCGCCTTCTACGCCGCCCTCGCCAAAAAGTCCCAATGTATTGGTGTTAAACAGCACCTCAATTTTCGGATGATTCAATACCCTGTCTTGCATGATTTGGGAAGCGCGGAGGTAATTTTTACGGACAATCAGAAAAACTTTGCTCGCCAATCCGGCCAGATAAAGCGCTTCTTCACAGGCCGAATCGCCGCCACCAACCACGGCAACCACTTTTTTACGGTAAAAAAATCCGTCGCAAACCGCACAAGCCGATACGCCCAATCCGTTGTATTTTGTTTCGTCCGGCAAACCTAAATATTTGGCAGTGGCTCCGGTGCAAATAATTAAAGCATCCGTTTCAATAATTTTTTCGCCGTCTATCGTTACTTTATATGGCTTTTGTGACAAATCGCAAGCCGTTGCAATTCCCGGCCGAATATCCGCACTGAAACGAACAGCCTGCTTCCGGAAATCATTCATCATCGCCGTCCCGTTAATTCCTTCGGGATAACCGGGGAAATTCTCAATATCGGAAGTTGTAGTCAACTGCCCACCCGGCTGAATACCCTCGTACAAAACCGGCGACAAATTGGCGCGCGATGTATAAATAGCTGCTGTATAACCGGCAGGACCCGAACCGATTATCAGACATTTTGTTTTTTCAATTTTGCTCATTGTTGTAATTTTTTTACCTCAAATCAATAACCTCCACTCCCGGATGCTTCTTTGTGTCAAAAACAAAAAGGCCGTCCGAAAGATTCAATTTTGTTTGATATTTGTTGATATAAATAATGTTTTCTAATTTGTTTTTATAAAAAATATGGATAAAAACCGGCATGAAATCGATTTCGTTGATTTGCAGGTCAATCCGGGTAATATCTCCTTTTTTGTCTTTGGGAAAAAGCGCTACTTCCTGCACTTTCCGCATTTTGGTATCGGTTTTTGCACCTGTGTATTTGTAATCACAACCTTTTTTATACATTTCAAAAATAAATGCCGGATTCAAGGTTTGAACTTCTTTGTCGTCGGGTTCGGAGATATTTACTTCTTCATAAGATTTATCGTGCACCCACTGGGTTTTCCCGTCGAAATAAATATCCCGGCCGGGTATTTCGATAAGAAATTTATTTTTTTTCAGGCTGATTTGACCATCGAAACTTTCGGTTGTTTTATTGGCCGCATCCTTGACATTCATTGTAAAAGAAACCGATAAATCGCCCGATTGCGAAAATGTAGCCGACGATTTATCCAACAATTCCTTTGCCTTGGCATCTTTTTGGGCAAAAGCCGCCAAAGAAAAACCGCTTAACAAGAGGCTGATAATAAAAATTTGTTTCATCATTGTCTCAAAGAATTAAGTGTTTGTTCCAAGCGGTAATCATCCTGAATAAAGACTTCCCGCGGCTTACTGCCCTGCGCGGCGCCCACGATACCGGCCAATTCCAATTGGTCCATGATTCGTCCGGCACGGTTGTAACCAATCGAAAACTTCCTTTGAATCAATGAAGTAGAACCTTGTTGGTGAATCACAATCAAGCGGGCTGCTTCATCGAACAAGGGGTCTAAATCGGAAAGGCTAACGGTGGAGGAAGAATCGCTTTCTTGTACCCCCGTATATTCCGGCAACAGATAGGCCATCGGATAAGCCTGTTGGTTTCCAATAAATTTGGTAATTCGTTCCACTTCAGGCGTATCCACAAACGCACATTGAATACGGGTCATGTCGTTTCCTTGGAAAAACAGCATATCGCCGCGGCCAATCAATTGATTGGCGCCCGTACCGTCCAGAATGGTGCGGGAATCGACCGTCGTAATCACGCGGAAAGCGATACGCGCAGGGAAATTTGCTTTGATGGTTCCCGTAATGATGTTGGTAGTAGGCCGTTGTGTGGCAATAATCATGTGGATGCCTACTGCACGAGCTTTCTGTGCAATGCGGGCAATCGGCTGTTCAATTTCTTTTCCGGCGGTCATAATCAAATCGCCGAACTCGTCGATAATCACTACAATATAAGGCATAAACCGGTGACCTTTCATAGGATTTAACCGGCGGTTGATGAATTTTTCATTGTATTCCTTCACATTCCGCGAACCGGCTTTCTCCAACAAAATATAGCGGTCGTCCATTTCTTTGGTCAGGGAATTTAAAGTGTAAATTACCTTGGTAAAATCGGTAATAATCGGTTTTTCAGTATCAGGCAATTTGGCCAGAAAATGTTTTTCAATAATGGAATAGAGACTAAATTCTACCATTTTCGGGTCAATCAGCACGAACTTCAATTCGGCGGGATGCTTCTTATATAATAAGGAAGTGATGGCGGCGTTCAATCCGACCGATTTTCCCTGTCCGGTTGCACCTGCTACCAACAAGTGAGGCATTTTCGTCAAATCGACCATGAAGACTTCGTTGGTAATCGTTCGTCCCAAGGCAATCGGCAATTCAAATTTGGATTCCTGAAATTTGCGGGAAGCGATGATAGAGTGCATGGAAACGATTTGCGGATCTTTGTTCGGGACTTCAATACCGATGGTTCCTTTGCCCGGCATAGGCGCAATGATGCGGATGCCGAGGGCGGCGAGGCTCATGGCGATATCGTCTTCCAAGTTGCGGATTTTGTTAATCCGGATGCCGTCTTCGGGAATGATTTCATAGAGCGTAACTGTTGGCCCGACCGTTGCTTTGATGGATTTAATCTTGATTCCGAATTTATCAAGCGTTTGAATAATCTTGTTTTTATTTTCGGTTTGTTCGGCCATATCCACCTGTGTATCCCGTTGTTCGTATTTCTGCAATAAATCGACCTGCGGAAGGTTGTAATGCGATAAATCGGCTGTGGGGTCGAAAACACCCAATTCTTCGAGCAGATTCCGGTCTTCTTCATCGCCATTATTAATGGTAGCAATTGGAATATTAGGCTCTGCCTGGTGTACAGGCGGTTCCAGCTCTGCATCATCATTTCCCGGAATAATTATTTCAAAATCATCATCGTCTATTGGTTCTTTAAGGTCTTTAAGGTCTTTAAGGTCTTCAAAATCCTTAAACTCCTTCTTAATCTCCTCCGGCTCTTCCAATTTCTCCGGAACAATTTCCTTTTTTTCTTCTTTTTTCTTCTTTTCCCTTGGCTTGAGTTTGAAAAGACTTCGGATAAACGGGATGGTTTTGGAAGTAATAAAAGTCATGATGACCACTAATATTACCACGATAATCAGAAATGTACCCGGAATACCGAAATTGTCAATCATTAAATCCGACAGAAAAAAACCATGTTTGCCGCCTATATATATAGCCGTATCTTTGAAAAAGCTTCCCAGAAAAAAGGATAAGGCAAGCGAAGTCCAAATTGTAAGAATAGAACACAGAATGAATTGCTTGAGGATGTTCACGTATTTGGCTTTCATCAGTCGCAAAGCCACGAATGCCGTGAATACCAACAGAAAAATAGTGGAAACACCAAACCATTCGTTCAACAGAATGTCGCTGAGAATAGCGCCGCGAACTCCTGTCCAGTTTTGCACACCGCTGACTTTTCCCCAATAGAAAAACGAAAAACCTTCGATTTTACTCTGGTCGGCAGCGCCTGTGAAGAAAAAGGAAAGGACGGATATTATTGCGTAAACGGTAAACATCAAAACGATTAGCCCGGTAATGAAATGGGTTGCATCGCTCGTAAAGAACTGTTTCAGCCGGGAAGGCCCGGACGAAGTATCTTTTTGTTTATGAAAGAGTTTTTTTTTTGCCATTGGGATTGTATAATGATTCGCTCAATTTTTTTATTTGAAGGGGCAAAATTACAAAAATATTCAGGGAAATACGAATTTTTACAAGGAAAAAATTTTCAAAAAGGAAGATTTTGCCGTATCTTTGCGCTTCAATTTGAAAAACAAAAACATACAAATAGAATGGCAGTAGAAATTAAAGAATTGACTTCGAGGAGTGAAAACTATGCTCAATGGTACAATGATTTGGTAATAAAAGCCGATTTGGCGGAAAATTCGGCGGTGCGCGGTTGCATGGTTATCAAGCCTTACGGTTATGCAATCTGGGAAAAAATACAGCGGCAGTTGGACGATATGTTCAAGGAAACCGGTCACGTGAACGCTTATTTTCCTTTGTTTATTCCCAAATCGTTTTTGAGCAAGGAAGCCGACCACGTGGAAGGTTTTGCGAAAGAATGTGCAGTCGTAACGCATTATCGTTTGAAAAATGACCCCAATGGAAAAGGCGTTGTGGTTGACCCTGAAGCCAAATTGGAAGAAGAACTGATTGTTCGTCCCACTTCCGAAACCATTATTTGGAGTACGTATCGCAACTGGATTCAATCCTATCGCGATTTGCCGATTTTGGTAAACCAATGGGCGAATGTGGTGCGCTGGGAAATGCGTACGCGCTTGTTCCTGCGGACGGCGGAATTTTTGTGGCAGGAAGGCCATACGGCGCATGCCACTGAGGCAGAAGCGATTGAAGAAGCAGAAAAAATGCTGAATGTATATGCCGAATTTGCTGAAAATTATATGGCGGTTCCGGTTTTAAAAGGAATCAAATCGGCGAACGAACGCTTTGCCGGCGCTTTAAACACCTATTGCATAGAAGCTTTGATGCAAGACGGAAAAGCCTTGCAAGCAGGCACGTCCCACTTCTTGGGACAAAACTTCGCCAAAGCATTTGACGTGCAATTTATTGATAAAGAAGGCAAACGGGATTATGTCTGGGCAACGTCATGGGGTGTTTCCACCCGCTTGATGGGCGCTTTGATTATGGCTCATTCGGATGATAATGGTTTGGTACTACCTCCGAAATTAGCGCCTTATCAGGTGGTGATTGTGCCGATTTATAAAAATGATGAACAATTGGCTAAGATTGATGAGAAAGTCTTTAAAGTCCTTAAAGACCTTAAAGACCTTAATATTAGCGTAAAATACGACAATTCCCAAAATAAGAAACCGGGCTGGAAATTTGCCGAATATGAATTAAAAGGCGTGCCGGTGCGTTTGGCTATTGGCGCTCGCGATTTGGAAAACGGCACCATTGAGGCCGCTCGCCGCGACACGCTGACCAAAGAAACCGTCAGTGTCGATAACATCGCCGATTACGTGAAGAATTTATTGGATGAAATCCAAAAAAACATTTATCAAAAAGCCTTCGATTTCCGCGCCGCCAATACGATTTCAGTAGATTCTTACGAAGAATTTAAGGAAAAAATTGAAGCAGGCGGATTCATTTTGGCGCATTGGGACGGCACCACGGAAACGGAAGAACGCATCAAAGACGAAACCAAAGCGACCATTCGTTGCATTCCATTCGACGACGACAAAACGCCGGGGAAATGTATGGTAACGGGGAAACCGTCGGCACAGCGGGTTGTGTTTGCAAGAGCATATTGATTTAATGAACAATTGACAATTGATAATTGACAATTATAAAACCATAGCGAGCATTTCCGAAGGATATATTACCGAGCAAAGAAGCAAGTTTATATCCTACGCCATTCCTGTGCGGACTCCCGAAGAAGTAAAAGAAAAAGTCGATGCTTTCCGCAAACAATATTACGATGCCCGGCACATTTGCTGGGCATATATGTTGGGCGCCGACCGAACCCAATTCCGTGTCAACGACGACGGCGAACCCTCTTCCACTGCCGGGAAACCGATTTTGGGCGTTATCCATTCCAACGAACTCACCGATATTTTGATTGTCGTAATCCGCTACTTTGGCGGCGTAAAACTCGGAACCAGCGGTTTGATTGCCGCTTATCGCGCTGCCGCCCAAGATGCCGTCGCCCAAGCCGAAATCATTGAGAAAACGGTGGACGAAGACATCTCCATTGCGTTTGAATATCCTTTCCTCAACGGCGTGATGAAAATCATCAAAGACGACAATCCTCAAATCATTGCTCAACAGTTCGAAATGGACTGCATCATGACTTTGCGTATTCGGCAAGGCGAGGCGGCAAGGCTGAAAGAGCGGTTGCTAAAAGTGGAATCGCTTAGGGTGGTTTGATTTCCCATCGACAATTACTTGGATTGGATGCCAATAAATTATTGAAATCGCTCAAAGAATCTTCCGGGAAACATACATGATGATTCCCAGTATGATAAATAAACCGATGCTTCCGATAAGCAAGGCAATGTCTTCCAATTGGAGTACCACATACAGGAAAATATACAAAACGCAGAGAATAAACGCGAGAATGCCCGTTTGCGTTTTATTCCGAAAAACACTGTGTGCATAAGTGGTAATCAATGCAATGGTTGCCGAACCGGCTATCAAATAGGCTATGGCAAAATTTAGTTGTTCCGAAATGGACAAAAGCAAACTGTAAAATAATATCAGGGCAATTCCGACCAACAGATATTGTACCGGATGAATGCGTTTTTTGGTCAATACTTCAACGAAGAAAAAGACGACGAAAGTGAGCGCAATAAACATGAAGGCATATTTGGCCGAACGCATGTTCTGCTGGTAATGGTCAACCGTATCCACTAAAGTTACCCCAAACGATGCATTTTGTACCTCTCCGATGCCATTGTCTATCCAACTTTCCGGGATACTGCGATTGAAACTCAAAACGTTCCACGAAGCATTGAAACTTTTATCGTCTAATTTATATTCCGGCGTAAAACTCCCGATGAAACCGGGCGATTTCCAATCTCCTTCGATTTTTACCCGTGTCGTATTTCCGATGGGGATAAAGTTGATACTGCTGCTCCCATTCAAATTCAAATCACATTCAAACCGGAAGGCTTCGGTTGTTTCCGGTGTAACCGCACCTTCCGGATAAACTACTAATCTTTTATCCATTAATACATTACCACTTCCTATTTCAGCCGTATATTGTTTGCCGTTCAGATTGAAATTGAGATAATTGGTTACGCCGCGCAAGTCGGAAATTCCCAACGAGATATACGCTTTGTCAAAATGCAGTACGCTGTTTTCAATATTCAATTGATTTACAGGCGCAAACTGACCGCTTAGGTGGATTTCGCTTTTATATAAAATGGTTTTGTAAATCCCGTAATACCGCTCTTCCGGAAATAAGCGGGTCTCGATATTTAAATCTTCAGGCGTCAAATACAACAGATGTTGTTCGATTGTCGTTTCTTTGCCCTTCTCCGCATACGTGGTGGTAAACGGAATAGTAAGCACCGGGCCGCACAGGGTTTGTGAAAGACTCCATTTTTCATTGATTTTCCGGATGGTTTCTTTGCTTCGGTCTTCCCTTTCCCTGATTAAATTCTGAATCATTACACCGGGAATAAGTAATAGCAAGGTAATAATTCCAATAATAAACCCCTTTAACGTAAGCGATTGAGCAATTGATGTAAGCAATTGAGCGGATTTTTCTTCCTGTTTTTTGTCTGTTTCCATACTTGTAAATTTTAAATTTTGTAATATACTATTTTTTAAATCATTTCTTATTGAAAGTACTTTGTTTTTCAAAGTAAAAATGCAAAAAAAATTTAGCCGATTAATTTTTCCAAAGCATTTAAATGTTCCTTAAAACAATTTTTACCCAATTCGGTAATCTCGTAACTTGTATTCGGTTTTCGCCCGATAAATTGTTTTTTGGATTGAATATAGTCGATGTTTTCCAAAGTTTTCAGGTGACTGGCTAAGTTTCCGTCGGTAATATCGAGCAGGTCTTTCATGGTATTGAAATCCGCAAACTCGTTTACCGACAAAATAGACATAATCCCCAGGCGGATACGGCTGTCGAAAATTTTATTCAAATCTGAAATAATACTTCCCATCGTTCATCTGTCGTGTTTGAAATACATAAAAAAACCGAAAATAATGTGCAAAATACCAAAGCCGATTGTCCAAAAAAGCAAACCGTGATAGATAAAAATCGCAGCCAAAAGTCCGACAATTATCTCGCAAATACCAAGATAATGAATTTCTTTGAACGTATATTTCGAGGCATTTAAAAGTGCTAATCCATAAAAAATCAGCGTTATAGGAGCAGTCATTCCTGCTGCATTGCGTATCAAAAAAATAACAGCCAACACGCCACCGGTTATCAGAGGAATCAGCAAACTGTACGCCGCATTTCGCGTTACGTTGTTGAAAAGCGGCAGGTAATTTTTCTTCGATTTCCGCCAACAAAACCACGTTATTACACCAACCGCCAACAAAAAAATAACAAATGCATCAGCAATCACAATAATATTTTGTGGATAGAAATAGTATATCATAGACACAGTTTTCAAGCGATAAAAATGTTCGAAAGCCGCGCCTGTGCAAGCGATAATTCCTGCAAAAACAAGCGATAATCCATTTAGAGAAAAGAATTTACTCGATTTCTCCATCATTTCGCGAATCACTTTGATGTCTTCTGTTTCTTTGTTCATATATTTTATTTATATTAATTGAAAGTACTTTGTGCTGCAAAGTTAATACAAATAATTTAAAAACAAACTATTTTTTCAAATAATCGAAAAAATAGTTTGTTTTTAAAATGTTTTATTAGAATATGGTAATATTGATTACCATATCTTCTTCCACTTTAAACAAGCATTCTTTGAAGGCGGGAGGCCCCATTTTGCCGCGTACATTGTTGCTGAAACCGTACTTTTCTGTTGGAATGCCGTATAGACCGGTATCCAATTTGCCGTTATCGTTCTCGTCTTGATAGGTCGTGACGGCGTATTCTCCTGACGCCAAGTTTTCGAAGACAATCGTGACGGTTTCGCCTTCAATTTTCTCCATTTTCCCGGACACCTGTTTTTCGTTACTGTCGGAAATGCCAATCATGATATGACCTTTTGCGTTTTCGATGCCGTCGATTACAACGGTTAATTTGTTTTGTGCGCTGAGTGTGCTTGCTGCAAGCAACATCAATAAGAATAATTTTGTTTTCATAAAGATAATAATTTGAAAATGAATAATTTATAAGTTTTTTAATTGATTTAATTTTTTATTGTGACTTAGCGTAATAAATACGCCGAGGAAAAAGAAGCGTTTGTCGGGATTGGTAATTGCTTGCCTGATTCCCGGTTGCGCTTGCGAATACCGGTAACCGTAAATATTTTCAGCGCCTAAGATATTCTGACAACCCGCATTGATGATAATCCAGTTTACCGGAAGATAAGACCACGAAAAATCAAAACGATTCCGGAATGGCGTTACGCCCAATTGTTCGTAAGGCGATGATTCGCTGTAATACGGTGCGCCGGAAGTGATGTTGTAACTGGCGCTCAACAAGGATTTAAAAGGTGTCAGGAAATATTTCAGACTGGCATTGAAAGCATGCGGCACCACATAATCCGGACTGACTTTTCCAAGGAAAGCGCCGTATTGCTTTTTCGTATGGTTGTAAGAATAAGTCAACCAATATTCTACGCGCTTGAAATCGCTTTTCCAGAAAATATCTGCGCCCCAAGCCGTTCCGTCGCCGTGATTGGATAAATTTTCCGGCTGGAGCGTTCCTGTTTCCCAGGTCAATACCTTATTGTACTTTTTACAATAAGTATCTAATTGAAACTTACTGCTTTGTTTTACATAACTGTAAGAAAACGTCGCTTTATCGACGGAAGTAAAATCCACGCGATTGTCCCATTTCAGGTATTCTGTTGCGGGCAATTGGAAATATTGTCCGGCTGAAACCGAAACGATATTTTCGGGATTCAAGGCGTAACCGAGGTAGAGGCGCGGAGCCAAGTTGAAACGTTTGAGATAGTTGGAATATTCGCCGCGCAGACCGATATTGGCCGTCAGTTGGTTGGTTAGAATCAGTTTGGTGTCGTTGTAAAGGCTCATCAGGCGATTATTCATTTCGAGCGACAATTCGTCTGGACCGGCAGTGTATGTTTCGCTGAACGGATTGTTTATCCATTCGATACCGGAACGATTCGTCACTTTGCCATTTGAATATTGCAGGTTGAGTTTGCTGTGATTCCAAACGCTTTGCTTCTCATCTTTCAACTGCATTTGTGTAGCTGTAAAATTTTCAGCTACGATATTACTTGCCAGCGAAAGGCTCCATTTCGCATCCAAAGCATGATACAGATTGACCTGCGCATACAGATAATCCTGATTCAAACCATTGGTAATACGCAGATTATCTATATTATCATAAGTATATTCCATTCCGGCTTTACTGAGATTGGCTTGCATGGTCATTTTTGTTTTAGGGCTAAATTCTTTGGTCAGGAAAAAATCGGCGGTCAACTGATTGTAATACTTATTCCACTCGTAAGACCGGGGAATCAACCGGCTGTAAGGGCCGATATTTGTATAATTCAGGCTTGTCCGGTAAGCATACGAAGGTTTCCGGTCGATGTGAGTCAATGCGGCATAAACCGACGACACCGCAATATCGGTTTTCGGTTCAATACTCGCCCGGTCGAGCGTATTCAGGTTGACAATGCCCGATAGCGCCTGACCAAATTCGGCATTGTAACCGCCCGATTGCAACACCACGCCATCGAACAAATCCGAAGAAGCCGAAAAGCGGTTACGGACTAACGTATTGTTTGCCGATAGATTATAAGGATTGGCCACCATCAAATCGTTGATATACACTTGCGATTCATCGGAACTTCCGCCTTGAATAATCAGCCGTCCGTCGTTGTCGTTGGTTTGTACGCCGGGTAAAATTCCCCGCATTCCCGCCAACATATCGGCCATCGCCGCCGGATTGGTAATAATATCCATGGTTGACATCTTGATGGTTTGCGCCGAATAGTCGGTAAATTTTCCGTATTTCGGATGGGAAACCACCACATTTTGAATAGTATATACACTATCCAAAAGAATTACCCTAACTTGTCGCTGTCCCTTGTTGATGGCCACTTTTTTCTTTTTATAACCAAAAGCTTCCAATTGAATCGTCCGGTCGGTCAACGTATCGGGATAAACGAACGAAAAATTTCCGTCATTGTCCGAAAAGGTTTGAAGAAAACCGGAACCCAAGTTGATTGAAACGCTCGGAACCGGCGCTTGTGTCTTGTCCACAATTTGGCCGGACAAGCTCGTTTGGGCTTTCAAATTTACATTCAAGCAGGCAAAAGCAAAAATTAACAAGTATTTGTAATTTGAAGTTTTCATTTTTTTTATTATTATAAAGTAGTTTATTTTATAAACTTTATTAGTAAAAAATTATCCACAACCCACTTTATATAGGGGATTTAGTGGTGTTGTATTTATTTAATATAAGTTTGCAGTACCCTCACATATTCATCGAATGCACGCACTCCTTGAACTGTAATTTTGCAAATGGTGCAGGGAATTTTCCCCTTGTATGTTTTAAGTACGGAAATATAACCGGCTTCACTTAATTTATCAATTTGTACACTCAGGTTGCCGGAAGAGGCGCCTGTTTGTTCTTTCAAATAAACAAAATCGGCTTCTTCTACGCTGATTAGCAACGACATAATTGCCAAACGCAACTGGGAATGTAATAATGGATCTAATTCTTTAAACATGCGCTTCTGCTTTTTTATTCAATTTAATTCCCGGTATCACATATCCGATAACCATACATACTGCTAAAATAAACATTTGTATAACAACGCCTTTGGTAAATAAAATGAGTGCGCATATACATGCTACCGAACCTATCCATGAGCTAATCGCCCCATAGAAAAAAGGTTTGAAGCGACATGCTTTGGCTGTTATAAATTCGGAAACTCCCATAAACAGCAAGAGAATCGGATTAATCAAATAAAAATAGTAATAAACATGGGTAGAATAAGATAATGCGAAGATAAGAAATATAAAGAGATAGGAGGCCACCATGAATCCATTCCATGTCGAATTAATAATATGATCAATGTGCGTTTTCACTATCGCCTCCTGATCAATTTTGCGTTGCATCCATTTGGAAAAAAAGAGTCCGGGAATCATGATCAACCAAATCCAAAACGATAAATTAGTCGCTTTTGAATGATAAGCCAATAGAAAAGCCAATGCAATGTTCAACAAAGCCGTAGCGGAAACTAAGCATCCCCAAAAAATCATGTAATTACCACTGCCCTTTTTAATGTTGCTCTGTGCCTGTGCAATCATTTTCGTGATTACTTCCAAACTTTGTTGTTCCGTCAATTTTGTTTCCATAAATTTTTATTTAATAATTAAATTACGTTGCAAAGATAAAGTAGTTTATTTTATAAACCAAATAAAAACAAATTATTTTTAGTTAATAATTGTTAATGAGCAGCCAAACGCTCTTACTCTAAGCAATCAAAAACATATTTTTCATCGTATTCTACTTGAAATGCTTCAAATATAGCCAAGTATTCTTCCCTGAAGATTTTCTTTTTATGATGATTGTATTGGTTGGCAATATAAACTATCGGTTTTATATTTACTAATAGATGTACATGATCCGGATTACAATAAAAGAATAAGCGACTGCCTGTTTTTGACGGCAAATATCATTCGCCGGCTCTAAAAGCCTTCTTTAGGGGCTTGGAGGTAAAAACTTTAGCCTGTTGTCAAAAATACTCGTTTCTGAAAATGCAAAAACCAACAACGAATCACAACAATTTCTGGTATAAATCTCATTATTTTTTCTATTTTATGAAAAATAATATTTGAATTTGTTTTTTTATGAAAAAATATATTTATATTTGTGCCGAATTTGACAATGTTCATTTTAACACACACGATTATGAGTTCGAAAAATTACTGCACAGTATTTTTAACTGCGGTGAAACAGATATTTAAAAATACCTGTTCACAAGGAAAGTACTTTAAAGGGGGCTTGTTCAAGCCTGTCCTGACAATGCTTTTTACTTGCTTACTTTTTCTCCCGTTTACTGCGAAATCGCAGGATACCGGTTTGGTATTCGGCTCCAAAGTTTTTTTCTTCCAGACCGACAGCGTACAGTTGAAGCGCGATTTTAAAACCAACCGGCAGGTTTTCGACGCGCTGGATTTCCTGCTGAACATGCCGGAAGTCTATAATCACATCGACAGCATATTAGTGTTATGTTAATCACTAAATGTCGGATATAAACGCTTTAGTTTTATGCGAGCATCCTTAGCCGTGAATTGCCAATTGATTTTTGCATTTTTGTTATTTCTATGCATTTGCCAGGCCAACACTTCTTCTTGCATTTGGTCCATTGTTGCAATATGTCTGTTCAAACATTGCGCATTGAGCACATGTAGTTCTATCTCTGCCATATTCAGCCAACTGCCATGTTTGGGTGTAAAAACAAACTCAAATCTGTCAATCAATCGTTTGGCTTCTTCGGGCAGAAATGCCTCATAAAAAGCACCAATTGTATGAGTGCCAAAATTATCCATCACCAATGTAATACGTTTGGCTTGAGGATACATTTCATCGGCGATTCGTTTGATAAATTTTGCCCAATCTACTTTGGTTTTACAGTTCGTAACCTCTACTAACCGTTTCCCTTTCAGCGGCTCATTTGCCATAAAAATATTAGCCACACCATGGCGAATATATTCGTAATCCACACGTGCGTCCTTGCCCGGTTTCATAGATTCTTCCTTCACCGTTTCTATTAATTGCTCCGGAGATTCGTCCATGCAAACAACAGGGAAATCTTCAGTATATGGTCGTTTGTAAACGTCCAAAACCTGTTCCATGTGGGCTACAAATTCTGCGTTTTGTTCGGGTGGAATTACCCAGCCAGCTACTTTCCAAGGCTTAAGTTCGTTTTTTTTAATACGTTGCCAATCGAAACGTATGAAATTGAGTCAATATACTGTAATTCAACCATTTTATCTGCCAGCATTCGCAAAGACCATTTGGCAAAACCTTTCGGTGGCTCACTACAGGCTATCGAAATTATTTTTGCCTCCATATCTCCGTCTATCTTTTTTTCATAGATACGACTGCCTTTATCGCGTTCCAAAGCGGCAGACATTCCCTTTTCTACCAACTTTTTCTTGATGCGATCGATGGTGCGCATATTGATTTTTAACACTTCACAAATGCGTTCATTGGTCATTTTTCCCAAACTAAATCCTCCTTCATCTACATTGAGCAAAACATATGCTGCTCGGTAGGTTTGTGTACTGTGAAAACCCTTGCTCACGATTTTTTGAAGTTCCAAAACCTCTTCTTTTGTCAATTTTATCCGATACTTTACCATAACTCGTTTTTGGCTGCAAAGGTACAAAAAATATACGGCTTATCAAAATTAACTGAACATTAGTTATCGGCGCGGCTTCGCCCATTGGTAGGGCGGAGCACAACCGGAGCCTGTCGATTGCCCGCGCCAAAGCAATGGAAGTATATATTATGTGGAAACATCCCGGTTTTGACCGCAGCCGCATCGACGAAAAAGCGGCGGGCATCGACTGGGAAGGTTTTCAATACATGGTCTCGGAAGACGACCGTGTGCCGGACAAGGGAAAAATCCTTTTCCTGCTGGGCCGGACTCGTAATGAAGACCTGCTGCTGCAGGAGCTGCGTCGCCTGCCCCCTGCAACGCAAAAATATCTCAAAGCAAACATTTTTAGCCGGCTGCAATATGTGAGCGTTCGCTTTTTGATGGACGACGGCAGCTATATTCCTTCGGTGGAAGGCAGTCCGCTGGGGGATTTTCTTAAAAATAAGGACTTTAAGGACTTTAAAGACTTTAAGGAAAATAAAGATGCGGTTACCGTCAATAATATGGTTACTGTCAACAATACGGTGGTTTTGCGCGATACGGTAGTTGTGGTCGATACCCTCGTTCAGGTTTTTCCGGTAAATAGACCGGCGCGGGTGTTTGCCGTGAGTTCCAATCTGTTGTACGATGCCGCTTTGCTTCCCAACCTTTCGCTGGAGCTTGCCTTTAACCGGCAGTCCCTGTTGCTGCAGGGCGCGTGGACGTGGATGGATACCCGCTCGCCCAATTATTGGAGTTACCGTATTCAGATGCTCTGGCTGGAAAACCGCTACTGGTGGGGCGACCGCCCGCAGGCCCTGACCGGATTTTTCACCGGCGTTTACGGCGCGGTGGGCACTTACGATGTTCGTTTGTTTCCCAAAGGGGGAGAACCCTTGGGATTTCTCAGCAATCTCAGCTATTCTCTGGGCTTTACCGGCGGTTATTCCTTGCCGCTGTCCCGCCGGTGGAATCTGAATTTCAACCTGGGAGTCGGCTATTTGGGCGGGGAATACAACGAGTATAATCACAGTTCGTGCGCCGACTGTTACCCCAAGCGGAGTACCAAGCAGCGCAGATATATCGGGCCTACACAGGCCGCAGTATCAATTGTTTATCTGATTAGTGACAAGTGACAAGAGACAAAAGAATAAAATGATGAAATACATTATCCATACATATCACCCCACCCCCAGCCCTTCCCCGTCAAGGGATACAGGGGTGAAGTGCACTCGTCACTTATCACTCGTCACTCTCCACTTCCTCGCGGTGTTGCTGCTCTGCTCCTGCGAAAACCGGGAGCTGAGCGCCGACGATCCCTGTGATGATTTGGCAGCCATTGAGGTCGTTATCCATTGGGACGGCATCGACCCTGCCGACAAGCCCCGGCAGGGGATGGTCGCTCACCTGTTTGCCCAAAACGGCCTGCAACGCTATGAGCGCGCCGACCTTCCCGTGGACGGCGGAAGGATGAATATACCGAGAAACATTCCCTATATCCCGCTCTGTTACGATTATTATGGCAACGACTATATTCATTTCCGCAACGAAAACAATTTGGATTTGTTTGAGGCTTACAGCGCACCTGCTACCGGTTTGTATAATTCTTACGGGCCAAACAGCGCATCAGTCCGGGCGGCGAACGGCGAAGCGGAGGAAAAGACTGTCGCAGAGCCTTATCCCTATAACTTCTTTACGGTGCGCAATGAGGAACTTTTCACCGTCCTGCCTGTTTCCGGACAGACGCAATACCTGCATTTTTATCCGCAGAACGTACTCCGGGAGTTTACTTTTTTGATTCGGGATGTGGAAGGTGTAGCGAATATAAGCAGCGCATCCGGCGCTATTTCGGGCATGTCTTCGACCTACCGGATGTGCGACGGCGTGAAGGGTGTCGAACCTGCTACCGTGCTGTTCGGCAACCGGCAGGGACGGGTAACTTGGGCGGGCGATTCCATTACGGGTGCATTCTGCACTTTTGGCCCTGCCGATATCAAGCACCTTCGCAACCGGCTTACCGTTGGGGTTATTTCCGTTGCGCGGGGATATTATTTTGGTACCTGGGAAGAAACGGTGCGCGAGCAGATAGCGGGTGCGCTGGGCGAACACGGGACTTGGGAAGAACAGTTGGCTTGGCGGCTTCAAAACGAAGGATACGATATTGTGCTTCAAAATGACGGGCGGCTGGTAATTCCCGACGAACCTGGCGACGGCACCTTTATCGTGGACGTAGGGGATTACGACAATGTGGTGGTGCCGCTGCCGCTAAGGTAGGGGCAAGGCGCGCCTTGCCCCTACAATCCGTCAATCATGGGATTGCGGGTCAAGCCCGCAATGACAGATTTTATAATGACAGATTTTATTTGGACTATATTTTGCAAAATTAGTAATAGAGAGTTTTTATGTATTATTTTTTTAATTTTTAATTTAGTTTTTTTACAAAAGTGAGTTTTTAAGGTATTTATTAAAATTTAATTTTTACAGAAATGAAAAAAAATCTTTTTTGTTTAAGTATGCTTGCAGTTGCATTAATAATAAGCAGTTGCAGCAACGACCTCGATGAAGGTCAAACACCGGCCGTTAACAACGGTGGACACGCAATTACGTTTAAGCCTTGGGCGAACAAACCGCTTCGTGCGGCGGCAACTCAAGCCAAAGACGTTACGGATTTTGCCGTGCTGGCTACGGATACTACCCTGTCGACAGGAGTAGGAGTGCTTATCGACGGTGTTCTCGTAACGGGCAGCAACGCGACGAGCTGGACTTACTCTCCGCCGGCCTTCTGGCCGGAAACAGCCCCGGTTAATTTCTTTGCTTTCTCCCCGACGGCGGCGCCGGGTGTTACCAACAGTGTAGCAGCACTGGCGGGTCAAGACGATGCGAACCCCAATGAGCCAACCATCGAGTACGAGTTGCCCACCACGCTTGCCGATCAGAAAGACTTGCTGGTGGCTCGCCGCTCCAGCACTTTTTCCCAGGACGGTGCGGGCGGTGTTCTTTTGAATTTCCGCCACGCCCTCTCGCGTGTCCTGTTTCAGGCCAAGAGCGAAAGTTCAATGAATTTTATCGTGTCGAGCATCAAGTTGAAAAATGTCAAGAGCAAAGCTACGCTGGATTTAAACTATGTGCCCAAGGATACGGATCCGTTTCTTTACCCGACCGACAATGCCACCATCGCTTCGCCGGGCTACCAAGTGCATTGGGTGCATGACGGTTCCTCCGTTGTTGACTTGGAGGCAAATATTACCAACACTGCTGTTGCCGGTGACGGCAACTGGCACTACGTTGTCGCCAACGACGATGCGCTTTACGTCATTCCGCAGGAAAACGACGCTTCTGATTTGACAAAAGCAACCCTGGTAACCGGCCCAGACCCTTCTAACAGGTTTTATATCGAGATTACCTATAGAGAAAATGGCGCCGGTGCGGTAGATAAGACTTATGCGGTTCCTGTTCCGGCCATTGTGGGCGATGCGTATGCTTCTTCCATTGCGTTTGAAATGGAACGGCAATATACCTTCCAGTTTGAACTGTTTGGCAAAAAACCTATTCAGTTTAAAGGTGTTACGGTAAGCAATTACAGTACGGTTGAACAGGAAGAGTTGCTCCGTTTGCACTGGGCAGGCAGCAATATCTACTGGGACGGCACGAAACTGACGTTTGCCGACAGTAACGACAAGAGCAAAGAGCAGTATCAGGGAGTCTTTTTCAAATGGGGTAGTTTGGTCGGTCTGTCGCCGGCAGGTGCAAATGGCTCTACCTGGTCAGGACTAACGTATTTCCCGACTAACCCGGGAGTTGACGAAACATGGACAACCAATAGTACCACTTATGCTACTTATGCCGATATTCCGTATGCAACCGGTACACTTCCTTCTTATACTCGCCGCGATACTACCTATTTAGCTGCAATAACCAATGACCCTGTTACGGGTGCAGATACTATTGCCGCTCTCAAGGGTGATATTTGTGTTTACCTGACAAAGATAGGCGCGGCGCCCAAAGGCAAACGCTGGCGTATGCCGACTTCGGCTGAGTTTGGAGAAGCGGGCGATTACGGTAATGTCGGCGCCACTCCTTGGCCTGCTGTTACTTCCGTGAATGCAGACGGCACCGAGCTTTTTGCCAACGGAAAGCAGTTGCGAAAATTAAACACTCCGTTCTTCCCCGCTTCCGGGTATCGTGTCTCTTCGACGGGCGTATTGGACGTCGTGGGTCCGAACGGCTATGCATGGGCATCATCACCGGGCAGCCTTACTAACGGCTTCTCCTTGGGCTTCAGTAGCACGGCGATATTCCCAGCGAGCACCTACAGCAGTCGGACGTTCGGCTTCTCTGTCCGCTGTGTTGCAGAATAATGGTATATATTCGATAGGTGCAAATTCATTCGCGCCGGTGTCGGGTATATTTTTACGTGTGTGTAGTGTGGAGGCGCGATTGTGTGTCTCCACACTTTTTATTATCAACGTTTTGCTTCTTTTTCTTGAAAATTAATTGTGGATTCAAGGTTTAACATTATTAATTTACAGGAATATGTTCCAGCAACCAATTGTGCGTAGCGTTGTAATTATCAGTAACGGCTTTGATTACAATTACCTCTGTTCCCAAACCATTGGCAAAAACATAATACGCTTTTACCGGATATTCGGTAGTTGCGCCATTCGTTGCCAGCCGGTAATAATCGTCATATTGGTATGTTTTAACTACTGTATAATCAGTGGCTTCTAATTGCAGGACTTCGGCATTTGTATTGTATGGCGTATGACTAAAAAGGGAAGGCAGCACCCACAAGCTATTGGAGGCGGCATGGTGATCTATCCAAGTTGCATTGCTGGAGTTGTAATTTAACATGTCGATAAATGATATTTCACTCTGTTTCAACACAGCAGATGTTCTACAAACATGTTTCCTCGCATCGAATAGATACGCTCCGTCTGCGGAAAACCAAAACTGTCCGAATGAGGTAAAAATGTCATTGGTTATTTGTCTTTTATTTATGTCGAAAACATAAACTCCGCTCGAAAGATTTGATTCGGAACCTATGATATAATCCTGTTGGGGAACTTTTTTTACCACACAACTTCCATAGATGCTTTTTTCGGATGTCTGCTTTTCATTCGTCTGCAAGTTAACCCAATATAAACGAGACCACTGAACATCACTTCCCAAAGTATAACAAACCCAATCATTCGCACCCCATTCTATATCAAAAACGGATTCATTGATAGTTACTGTTTTAGCAACGGAAAACTTATCCATGTCGATAGAACTTATCAGTCCTCCGTGACCGACTACGGCTTTGCGCCCATCTTCCGACACACTAAAACAAGTTGGCGCCTTGCTTAATGTTATTTCGCGGAATATGGTTTTGCTTTTTGTATCGTAAGCTACAAAGCGGTTGGGTTGGCTTGTGGTAAGATACAATATATCCTTATTTTTGTCTAACCAAGCATCGGTTATTGTTCCGTCAATCGCTGTAACTTGGGTACAACAAACCATTTTCCTCTGAAAAAGTAATCCATTCCGGACAATTTTCAATTTTCCATTCCGGATATGCTGTAATCTCCCACACTAAAAGACCTTCGCCGCTATTTTTTATAGGAAAAAAAGCCTGAAAACCAGTGTTGTAACCTAATTTCAGGCTATTTTCAGATTCAAAAACAGGATTTCCTTCGTTGATATAACCGACTTGCACGGATTGTTTTCCTTTGTTTTCAATATTCAAAGTCATTAAAGCGCTGTAAATTCCAACCTTAGAAAAATCGCTATTCTTGGAAGCGCTACAATTTATATATGCAACACCATTGTTAAATTGTCCCGTTCCGGTCGTTAAATTTAACCATTGAGGTTCATTTTCAATGGTAAATTTTTCATTCTTAACGGACGAAAAATGAATCGGATAATCGTTTGTTCCCCATTCCGGAGAAATATAGATGCCTGTTTCGGTATAAGCCGGAAATTCAGGTTCTTCATTCAGAAAATCATTGCTACACGAAAAGAGAATGAGAAGAGAAAAAATGCTGAAAATATATTGAAATAAAGTTTTCATTGTCGAATGTTTTTACAATTTGGAGATAAATAATTAAAAATGAAACCGAACACCCAAGGAATAATCCATGCGCGAAATATTTTCAAAATCTTTCGCCTCTAAATCAACAGTCGTAGAAGATTGATTATTAGAAACATTAAATTTATAGAATGTAGCCGAAAATATGCCGGCATTGGCGCCAACCGATATCCATTTCACGGGATAATATTCGATAGATACGCCGGCATTTCCACCTAAAGTATATCCGGTAGCCAGCATATTACCCGCCGGCTTGAACTCCTACTTAAAATTTTTGAGTTATTATATAAACAAAAACGTACAAAAATATGAAAAAAAAGCGAAATTCATCCTTAAAAAGCAAAGTTTAAATATTATTAACGGAAATTTCCGCAACAAATTTCAATCTGCGTCAATTCTTCCGCCGTAAAATCAATGCTTTGAATACTACCGATATTGTCCTGCAATTGTTTGACGGAACTTGCTCCGACAATGACCGAGGTCACTTCTTTTTTATTCAACAGCCAAGCCAAAGACATTTCGGCCAATGTTTGGCCGCGCTTTTCTGCCAATTCATTTAATTTCAAGACTTTACCAATCACATCTTGGGTAATATCTTCTTTTTTCAAAAAGCCGTGACTTTTCGCAGCACGGGAATTTTCGGGGATACCATTTAAATAACGATTCGTTAATACGCCTTGCGCCAAGGGAGAAAAGACGATAAATCCTTTTCCCCAAGAGACATTCAAGGGCATTAATTCCGCCTCCGGATTCCGATGCAGCAAATTGTATTTGTTCTGATAAATCAGACAGCGAACGTGTTGTTCCTGCATCATTTCGTAAGCTTGGCGCGCTTTGTCCGCCGGATATTTCGACAAGCCGATATACAAAGCTTTCCCTTGCTTGACCATATCAATCAATGCCTGAACCGTTTCTTCCAAAGGCGTTTGCGCATTATACCTGTGACTGTAAAAAATATCGAAATACTCCAATCCGGTACGTTTCAGGCTTTGGTCGATACTGGCCATGAGGTATTTACGCGAACTTCCGTCGCCATACGGACCGTCCCACATCAAGTGTCCGGCTTTAGAGGAAATAATCATTTCATCCCGGTGATTTTTCAGGTTTGTTTGAAATATTTTTCCAAAATTGGTTTCTGCGCTCCCCGGAGGCGGCCCGTAATTATTGGCCAAATCAAAATGCGTAATCCCTTGCTCAAAAGCGTGAAGAATCATTTCCGTCGCCAAGGAGAAATCATCGACATCTCCGAAATTATGCCACAATCCCAAAGATATCAAAGGGAGTTGTAAGCCGCTGTTTCCACAAAACCGGTAATTCATAGATACAAATTTATTTTTTTTTAATGTGATAAAG
>BNXY01000035.1 GCA_025999935.1 Bacteroidia bacterium
GGTTTCTGCCGGAATGGCAGACTTTTTACGCTTAAAAACCCCACTTCAACACCGGATTTTTTCCCGGATTTGTGGGTGGGTATGCTCCGAATTATGCAAATGACCGTGATTTCATTGATGTAACTGTCCGGAATGTTTCCCCCGACAAGCTGGGTTAGCAAGGTAATGCCCCCCTGATAAATTACCAACGGAATGACGGAAAACAATACCCCGATTCCCAATGCGGACGACAACAACAAGGATGAAAATCCATCCATCAACGATTTGGCTTTTAACAACTCCGAAATTTTTCCGGTAAGCCCTTCTTCCACAGGGCCTAATATCGACATCGAACCCATGCAGAACAACAGAAATGCCGTTACTAAACCTTCAGTGAAATTTTCATTTCCCAACTTGAACTTGTCCTTCAAATAATCGCCGAAACAATTCATCCGGTCATCTAATTTGAAAAATTCTCCCGTCAAACCACCGGCAATCAAACTCAGCACAACCAATAAGGGCGCCGTTATTTTCATCGACATCTGAATCCCCAAAATGAGCGTAAATAGTCCGACCGCCTGAAAATAAATCGTGGTATATTTTTCGGGTAAGCCTTTCTTTAACAGTAATCCCAAACTACTTCCGGCAACTACCGCCACTGCATTGATGAGTGTTCCTAACATAAGATACCCATTTTGATTTATTTCTTTTTCGCTGTAACCTTCTTTTTCGTTGAAGCTTTCTTTGTTGCTGTTTTTTTCTTAATGCTACTGCTTTCCGTCTTCGCTTTTGTACTGCTACTTGTTAGTTTTGCTACTTTCCCCCTTGCCGGTTTTTCCGGCGCCTCTTTGATAATCTTCATGGCCTCATCAAAAGAAAGCTCTGCTGGAACAAGCCCTTTTGGAATTTTGTAATTGGCTTTATCGTAAGTGATATAAGGGCCAAACCGGCCGTTCAGAATTTGCAATTTCTCATCTTCCGGAAAAGATTTGATGTATTTGTTGGCTTCCTTTACTTTTTTCTCTGCAATCAACTTTTCGGCTTCTGCAAGCGTGATGTAATACGGATTGTATTCCTTGGGAATCGTGACGAAGAGGCTGTTGAATTTTAGGTAAGGCCCAAACCGGCCAATGGCGGCCGTTACCGGTTTTCCTTCCAATTCGCCTACCATCCGCGGAAGGTCGAACAAGCGCAAAGCTTCGTCCAACGTGATTGTTTCAATGGATTGTCCTTTGGATAAGGAAGTGAAACGCGGTTTTTCTTCATCTTCCGCCGAACCGATTTGTACGAATGGCCCGAACCGGCCAATTTTCACGGATACCGGTTTGCCGGATTGCGGATCTGTGCCCAGCGCTCTTTCGCCGACTTTCAATTCCGATTTGGCGGCGGCTACTGCCAAAACCACCGGATGAAATAAATTGTAGAATTTGTGAAGTGTTTCTGTCCAAAGTTGTTCTCCGTCGGCTACGCGGTCAAATTCTTTTTCTATATCGGCTGTAAAATTGTAATTCAAGACTGTTGGAAATTTTTCTGTCAGGAAATCGTTGACGATAATTCCCGAATCGGTAGGCAACAATTTATTCTTGTCGGCGCCGATGAGTTCCGTTTTCACTTTTTTACCGATGGCTTTATTTTTAAGCGTAAGTGTGATAAACGATTTGCTTTCGCCTTCCTTGTTACCTTTGACAACGTATCCGCGTTGCTGGATGGTCGAAATCGTTGGCGCATAAGTGGAAGGCCGTCCGATACCCAATTCCTCCATTTTGCGGACGAGGCTGGCTTCTGTGTAGCGGAAAGGTTTTTGCGTAAGCCGTTCATTGGCGGTTACTTCCGATAAACTCAATTTTTCGTTTACCTGCATAGGCGGAAGGATAACATCTTGGTTTTCATCCGTAATCTCATCGTCGTTGTCTTCCATATATACCCGTAGAAATCCGTCGAATTTGATGACTTCGCCGTTCACAAGGAATTTTTCGTTGGCATTTTTGCTGATGCCGATGGTAACGGTTGTCCGTTCCAATTCGGCGTCGGCCATTTGGGATGCGACAGCCCGTTTCCAGATAAGTTCGTAAAGTTTTTGTTCTTGTGCGGTCGCTTTGACCGTACGGTTATTGAAATAAGAAGGGCGGATGGCCTCGTGGGCTTCCTGCGCTCCTTTGGTTTTCGCGTGATATTGGCGGATTTTTACATAATCGTTGCCAAATTCGCTTTCGATTTCCTTTTTTGCCGCATTCAATGCAAGGGTTGACAGATTCAAAGAGTCTGTACGCATGTAAGTAATTAATCCGGCTTCGTACAATTTTTGGGCGACCGACATGGTCTGACCTACGGAGAATCCGATTTTGCGGGCGGCTTCCTGTTGTAGGGTAGAGGTGGTAAAAGGGGGCGCCGGCGATTTTTTACCCGGTCGCGTGTTGATGTCTTCAATCGTAAAAGTGGCGTCTTTCAGACTTTCCAAGAAAGCGTAAGCTTCCGCTTCCGAAGAGAAGCGTTTGTTGAGTTCCGATTTCAGCGAAGTTCCGTCCGGAAGAATAAAAACGGCGGTTACCTTGAAATAGGCTTCCGAATTGAATTGGTTGATTTCCCGTTCCCGCTCCACAATCAGCCGGACGGCCACAGATTGCACACGGCCTGCCGAGAGGGAAGGCATGATTTTTTTCCAGAGGATGGGCGAAAGTTCAAAGCCTACAATCCGGTCAAGCACCCGGCGCGCCTGTTGTGCATTTACCAAGTTCAAATCAATATCCCGCGGCTGTTCGATAGCGTTGAGGATAGCATTTTTGGTAATTTCGTGAAAAACAATCCGTTTCGATTCGTTTTTATCCAAACCGAGTACTTCGTAAAGGTGCCAGGCAATGGCTTCTCCTTCACGGTCTTCATCAGACGCCAACCAAACCGTTTGCGCCTCTTTGGCGGCTTTTTTAAGCGTTTTTACTATTTCAACCTTGTCAGGCGAAACGACATAATTAGGCGTGAAGTTATTATTTACATCCACTCCCAAACCTTTTTCTATCAAATCACGGATGTGACCATAACTTGAAAGTACCTTATAGTCAGCGCCTAAGAATTTTTCAATAGTTTTGGCTTTTGCCGGCGACTCAACAATTACGAGATTTTTTTGCATATTTTATCAATCTTTTTAAGCCCGCAAAGATAATAAAAATTTAAAACAAAACGTTTATTCCCGCCATAATGTTGAAATTTTGTGCCGGATAACCATACCAAATATCATATTTCCGGAATAAAAGGTTGTTGGTTGACAGATAGGTCGAGAAATATTTATTGATGGAATAGGTGGCTTTTAATGACAAATCATGAATGTTTTTCATATCAACAATTTCCGGCAATGAAATGGTGCTGTAAAGAGGATTGATTACAGGAACTGATGTTTTCCGCCCAAATTCTCCGTGATACATTAAATTGAATTTTAATGGAACGGATGCAATGCGATAAGCCATATTCAAATCGGTTACAAAATTGGGCTTGCTCCAAGCTTGCTGATAATCCGAAGAGCTTTCATCATCTGATTTGATGTCCCATTTATAATAAACGCCTTTCAAATCTATCTCAAAAATATCTTGAAATGTGTATTTTATATTACCGCCTGCTTTGATTGTATGGGCGTCTGCAAAGTAAGCATCAGATGCTGTTCCATACAAAGTATGAGTATCTAAACCCCAAAATGGAACGAAAAAATGTTCATCCATCGTTATTTTATATCCACCGAAAATATTCACGCTAAAATTGCGTAAGGGTAAAAATTTAATACCTGCCGTTCCGTCCAAAGGCGTCCGTGAATCCCATAATCTAAACCATGGATGTGTGTATCTGTTCTCGTAAAAGGAATTATACCGGCTGTTGTCTTTTCTTCCGCCGTCGGCCATTAAATAAAAAAGGAATTGATCGCTTGGGTAATAGTTGAATCGAATCGTTGGTGCGCCGACTACTTTTTTTCGTCCGCCAAATTCGACATCCACTTTACCGCCCACGAACAAGTCCAAGTTATCGCCCTCTAAATAAAAATAGGGATTTAATGAAAGCGCGGAATAATTGGAATTGCCTGTGATATTAGAATCATCCTGTATGGAGGAATACGAATAGTTTTTGAAAAATCCTGCAAATCCGCTCCCCATGGTTGAATTGAAATTTTTGTGGAAATCCCAATCAAATAAAATCCGGTTTTCTTTTTCTCCTGTTTCATCTACCGTAGCGCCGTATTTTTGTTTAAAGAGCGTGTAAGTTGCATTGACCTTGTAATTTGTCTTATTGGCTTCGTCCGAAGAAATTCCCGCGTGCGCTTCAAACAAATTGTTTGCCTGATTCGGATAAGTATTTATTTCATATCCATAATCGTATGGAGGCGGATAGGTGGATGAGGACAAAATTTTCAAATAATTGTTAGATAATCCCGAATAATTAAAATCGGAATAAGTATATTTGGCGTCCAAATTCAATTTGACAGTTTCAAAATCGTGCTGAAAATTGAGTCCGCCCCAAGTATCATTGATTTTGAATTTTTGCTTTTCGTCAATTTGCAGATTCGTCAATTTGCTATTGCTCGAACGGTGCGAGGCGAAAATACCCAAATGGTCTTTGCCGGAGTTCAGGATTTGATACCCTAAATCGGCGTTGACATCCACCAAGGTGCTTACTCCGGCCGTTAGGTATCCCCTGTATTTGGAATAATCCAAATCGGAAAGGTAAGCCTTTGGTTTCAAGTAAGTCAGCCCCGATTGCACCTCGTAAGGAACGGCGTAATTGGAAAATTCCACCTTGGATTTGGGCGGCTGCGGTTCCCGCAATTCCGGAAGCTGATTCAATTTGGCCGCATCCTGAATGGTCGGGTTGTATTCTTTTTCCAAAGTCATCTCGCGATTCACGGAAGCGGAATCTTTCTTTGCGGTTTGCTGCGCCTGTGCAGGGAGTAAAAAACAAACCGAAATAATAGCTAAATATAACTGTTTCATGTGTAATTAATTTATTTTTTATGGTCACATGGAACCCGCAACAATTTCATGCTCTTTGGCGCAACTTTTGCATGCGGGTTTCATAGATATAATCATAATTTTACTAAACGACTGTTGATTCTCTCTTGAATATCATCATTTTTATGGGTATAATTGTTTTGCAGACTTTCCAAATATTGTTTCGACTGTAATTTATCTCCTTCGGAAGCGTAAATGTCCGACATCAGGATAAAGCTACGCGCCAGCCAATAAGCGTGGGGTGTGCCTTGCTTGATATAATCCTGAACCAAGTCTTTGGCTTTGTTCGCCTGCTTGTTGTCGAAATAATATTGCGCCAATAAATATTTGGCTTCCGCTCCGAAAACAGTTCGCGTATCTTTTGCTAAATCTTGCAAGTCTTTTTCTGCAAGCGCTTTTTCGTTCAATTCCAAGAGCGCTTTTGCGCGGAAATATTTGGCTTCTTCCACAACGGACGGGTCGGCGTTTTCGCTTTGCAGCAACAGATTGGCTGCGGTCACTACCGGTGTCGGCTTGTTTAATTTCGTTGCTGAGCGGATGATACCCAAAGAACCATTCTCGCGATTTCGCTTGTTTTCCGCCGTATTTTGCAAGCGTTCGTAAGAACTCAAAGCATTGTCGTATTCTCCATCGTTGTATTGCAATTCCGCCAAATGGGCTACGGATTCCTCCGTGAATCGGTTGTTTCCGGCTTGTAGCACTTTTTCAAATTCTTGCTTTGCCTGAGGATATTTTTTATCCATGTAATACGTTTGTCCCAGATAGTAATGGGCATTCGTACTGAAAGCGCCGTTTGGAAACGATTGTAAGTATTGGATCAAAGCGGTTTGCGCCTGTTTTACATCATCGCGCATGAAAAAGCGTTCGGCGGCTAAGTAGGTCAACGAATCCTGTTCGGTAATATCGAAACGGACGGAACCGCCCAAGGATTTCACATAATCGGCATATCCGCTCACATCATTCAAATCGAAATAAACGGATTTCAAATCTTGTACGGCCATTTTGGCCTCTTCGCTACCCGGATATTTTTCAACCACTTTTTTATACGCCTGAGCGGAATTTTTAGGTTGATTATCATTGAAATAGAGTAAGCCGATTTGCAGACCGGCTTTCCGGGCATTGCCGCTTTCCGGGAAACGGTCCCATAAACTTTGATAGGTTTCGATGGCAGCCGTATTGTTTTCCATCAAAACATACGTGCGGCCTTTTTCATATAAAGCATCGGTCAGGTAAGTCGATTGCGGATAATCGGCGATTAACTTATCCATTTGCACGATTTTTCCCCGGTAATCCTTTTGCAAGCCCATGACGTATCCTTTCTGGAACAAGGCATAATCGCCCATCGAAGGAGAAATGGATACGGCTTGGTTGTAGGCATTTTCCGCATCATTGAATTGCCGGTTGAAGAAATAGCAGTCGCCCAAGCGAGCGTAAGCATCTGCCAGCGTATTTGTTTTGCTTTTCTCCTGTCCGATGAAACGGCGAAATTCACCCTCTGCCGTTTTGTATTGTTGCTGGTTGAAAGCGCAATAAGCCAAGTTATAAATAGCCAATGACGGCAGATTGCCCGATTTGTTTCCGGTGTTCAGATAAGCCCGGTAATCGCTTGCCGCTTTGGCATAATCGCCTTTTTTATAATACGATTCGCCTCGCCAGTAAACCGCTTCGTTTTTTTCATTCACGGCATAATTTCCGGCGACTATCGACTTGGTAAACTGGTCGATGGCTCCATCGTAATTTGCATTGGTAAAATAAACCGTTCCCAGATAATAATAGATTTTTTGCTTGGCTTCCAATATCTTACTGCCCGGATTTTTGATTTTGGCAATGGATGTCAGCGCCGTATCGTAGTTTTTGGTGGTCAGGTACACATCGACCAAAGCATCATTTACCTTGTCGGTATAAATGGAGTTGGGATAAGTGTTGAGGAAATTTTCCAATACGGTAACCGATTCTCCGAAAGCCGAAACCGAATTTTGATGCAGCAACATGGCATAATTATACAAAGCCGCTTCTTTGGCTTGCGGGTCGAAATCCAATCTCGAAGCCGATTGGAAAGCCATAAGGGCGTTGTTTGTGTCCGCCTTATTTAAATAGGATTGACCTAAATATAAATAGGTGTTTTGTCCCAAGGCGTTGTTTCCCGGATTACTAAGGCTCAAATATTTGACGGCATTCGTATAATCTTTTTGGAAATAATAAGATAGCCCCAGAATATACAAATCTTCCTGCGCCGGATTATGGGTCGAAGATACAGACTGATTCAGAAATTGAATGGTTTTCGGATAATCCAATTCGTGGTAGTAGGATAGACCGACTATCCGGTTTATTTCCGTATTGTATCCATTTGCAGGATAAGTGTTTAAAAGATTTGTTCCTTCGCTGATGGTTTGCGCGTACCGTCCCTGGGCAAAATTGATTTGAGTCAGGTAATACAACACATCCGGTTTAAATGCCGCTTGGTCTTTGATTTGGTTGAACAAAGGAAGCGCCTGTTTGTAGTCGCCTTCGGTGTAAAAGAGGTAAGCCAGATAGAAAGTGGAAGAAGCGCGGTAAGTCGAACTGTTGTTTTTCAGCAGGGAAAACAAGCGTTTGGCTTCTGATTTCGAACCGGTTTCCAAATAAGACAACCCCATGCGGTAGGCATAATCCTCCTGCTGTTGGTCGGAAAGATTATCCAACTCCGCCTGACTGAACCAATAGATGGCTATCTGGTATTCTTTTTCGGCAAAATGGGTGGAGCCAATCATAAAACAAGCTTCGTCGCGGTGGATGGATACCGGATATTTGTCCAAATAATATTTCAATTCGAGGCCTGCGTTCCCTTTTTTCGTATAAAAACCGGAAGCAGCCAACAGAAAATCCGCTTCCTGAATCAAATTGGGGTCGGTAGCCGTTTTCTTGTATTCCAATATCTTTTCCGTACATCCGGCGTAATTTTGGTTGTCGTACATATACTTTCCTTCATGGAAAAGCCGGTCAGGGGAAATGAAACTCGCCGAACGCTGAGCAGATAAAATCTGCAAGAAACACACACAGCATAAAAGAGAAAAAATCTTTTTCATAATTCTTTACATTGAAAAGTTGGACAAAGATAATGAATTTAGCGAATATGAAAGCAAAAAAGGCTTAAATATACGCTTAAAAATACCATGATTGTGGTATTGCGACATTTTTTTAATACCCTTACCTTTGCGGCAGTTAAGTTATTAAAAATAGAAAAACAGTTACAGGCAAAAAGATTGCATTAAGTGACAAATTGATTACATCGGTTAATGGTATTTTTGTGGAAACGTCTGTTCGTGATGAATAGGCGTTTTTTTGCTCTCGTTTATAGATTTTCTAAAATAATCAGGGTCAACGCATAAAAAATAAAAAAACAACGCAAGCAATTTATAACTGATTTTTTTTAACCAATTCCAAAGCATTGAATTTACATTTGTTCACGCAATCGCCGCAGCCGGAACACCGGTTGGGATATTTCACCGCAATATGTTTGCCGTTTTCATCGCTTACCAACTCCAATACGCTGTATTTACACTTCTTCATGTTCGTCAGGCATCGCTTACATCCGGTACACTTGCCCTCAACAACGTGAACTACCTTATTTTTTCCCTGAATGTGGCGGTAAATTCCGCCAATAAACCACAGCGCAAGTATCGCGCCGCCAATGTATAGTACTGTATTCATATTGTTATTATTTATGAGTTACCGGTTTTTCTCCGACCGTACAAACCCAAGTGTCCCGACAATCAGAAAAAGAATTGTCAGCCCGACAATGGCAACACTGTTTATCGCAGGATTGAACAGCACAACGTTTGCATATTCAGGTGTTCCTGCATAAACGACCGCCCGGGTCAGGTCGAGGCAATAAGTCATTGGCATCAGGCGATTCAATACCAGCAAAAGTCCGTGCGAATTGGCTATGGGAATAAGTGCGCCCGAAAGGAACATTTGTGTCATAGCAATGATCATAATTACCATATTTGCGGTTTTATTACTTTTGATAACGCCAATTATCAGCATGGCGAAAGCTCCTGCAGAAAGGCACATCAGCGGCGAGAGAGCTACGATGAGTATCAGTTGCCACGACGATAGCGTAATGCCCATAGCAAGCCCCACAATCAGCGTACCAATCATGCCGAGTATTCCTCCAAATGAAGAACCGAATATTTTACCGATGACAATGGAATAGCGCGACACGGGTGAAATCATCATCTCCTGCGTGAAGTCGGTTTGGCGGTCTTCCACTAATGAGGTAAGTCCCTGTGCGGTAAACATAAACAGCATATTCACCATCATGCCCACCAGCATAAACTGCCCGTAGTCGAAGTTGAGACCCGCTGTCATATTTTGTGACAGGCTACCACCCAGCATCCCCATCATTATTACCGGCATTGCAAAGCTCATAATCAACCCAAAAGGAGATTTTATGGCGAGCAAAAAATCGCGTGCCGTAATGGTGATAACGGCGTTGAGTTCGCGCACGAAGCGTGGTTTTCTGTTTTTTATTTCTGTGGTACTCATACTGTTTTTCCTCCCGAAATTTTAAGATATTCAATATAGGCATCTTCGAGCGTTGGCTCTTGGATTTTCAGCACGGTTAATTTGGTTTTAAGCTGCGCAATTATATTCTGTGCCGTAATGTCCTGATAGGGAACGATGATATGTTCTTCCATTTTATGAAACATTCCCATATCCGAAAGTTCGCCGATAAGTTGGCTTCGGTCGGCTGCATCCAAAATCAGCTCCTGTTTCAGCAAACTCTGTTTCATTTCGTCGGGTGAACCGTTGATGGCTATTTTACCGTTATTGATGATACACACTTTATCAACATGCTCACATTCATCAATATAGTGAGTTGTTAAAAAGACTGTTGTGCCGTTTTCGTGCCGCATATTGTTGATATAATCCCAAAGATTTCTGCGGCTTAGCGCATCCAATCCCGCCGTAGGTTCATCAAGAAAAAGAATGGCCGGCGTGTGCATCAAACTGCGGACGATTTCAAATTTTCGCTGCATCCCGCCCGACAACTTTCGGATTGGTTTGAACAGGGCATCTTTCAATCCTACAAGTTCCGCCAACTCCATTATGCGATTTTTATATTCGGCAGGCATCATGCGAAAGCTTGGTCTGTAGCCATACATTCCATACAGGCAAGCGTGGAAACGAATATTTTCTTCCGCCGAAAGTTGCAAGTCCAGACTGGGTTGCTGAAAGATAATTCCAAGTTTTTCGCGTGCTTTTTTTGCTTCCTTTTCTATATCGAAGCCGGCAATTTTGATTTCTCCGCTTGTTTTGCCGAGTGTTGTTGTCAGAATAGAAATGGTGGTAGTTTTTCCCGCACCGTTGGGACCGAGAAAAGCGAAAAACGCCCCTTCGTCAACAGTGAAGCTGATGTCGTCCACCGCATTCTTGTTTGCGTTTTTATAACGCTTGGTCAAATTTTGAACCGTGATGATTGCTTGATTCATCTTTCTTTTTATTTTTTGATATTGTTATCTAATTGTGAAGACGAATAAGCGTGGAAAATATTTTATAAATTGTGAATTATTATGTTTGGATAAGCGGACAATAATCCGGCTTGTTATCTCTCTTCCTTATACAAACCTTCTCGCGAAAGTATCTTCTTCTGCATAGCCAGGTTGTAAACAACGACCGCCGTTACGACCGCCGAATGTTCCATGTATTCGGGGATACTCATGTTGTAGCTGTCCCTTTCGGTGTGCCAAATTTCCTGGTAATTGAAATCGTATCCCTTGGGGTCGCCGGTGCCGAAACTGACGGTCGGAACTCCGTTCATGGCGAAATAGGCGTGGTCGGAACCGCCGGCTGTGGTTGGTCTCGCGGGAGGTTCGCCATTGCGAACATTGAGTGTAAACGGAAAATCCGGATTGATGTCGTTCAGTTTTGCGGTAGCTTCTTTGAAGGCGTCATGCATGGCAGGTGTCACGGTTAAAGAATTGGCAACAGTAGGCCCTCCGTCACGGTTGAAATAGTTGGATATTTTAGGCCATTTATCTTTGTTGTGTTCGACCCAATATTTGGAACCCCACAATCCAAATTCTTCGGCAGCCCAGAGGCAAAAGATAATGGTGCGTTGGGGTTTTCCTCCGGCAGCCATGATAAGCCGCGCCGCTTCGAGGTTGGGTGCAGCGCCCGTACCACAATCCACCGCGCCCGACGCCACGTCGAACGCATCCAGATGGCCGCCGCTCATCACGTATTCATCCGGATATTTGCTTCCGCGGATAATGCCCAGTACATTGTGATACTTTACAGGACCCGGTTTGAAATGGTTGCGGATGTCAAATTCCAATTGAAAATACCGGCGTTCTTTCACTTTCCGTTCGATAATAGCATACTGATGTTCGTCTAATTTGATGTCGGGACAAGTGGGTAAATTATCAAAATCCATTTGCATCAGGTTTTTTCGGTCATACAAAGCCCGAATAGGAGTTGACGAAGCTTGAATGATACCCAGAATACCGGCTTCTCTCATTTCGCGATAGAATAGGGCAGGGGCGTCTTCCAATTTCTTTAATGGAATAGGGCTTGCCTCAGGATTCCGTCTGTTGATGGCCTGAATGGAGTCGTTGTAACGCCTTTTGGTTATATTATTCTCCATAATCGCAGTTCTTGCGCTATCTCCTTTCATCGAGAAATCTATCGGCCATCCGTCATTTAGGCCGGTTACCAATACCCAGGCGCCTTTCAGTTTTCCCTTCATTTGTTCGAATTGACTGCGTGTTTTCGGTTCCATAACCACATGACCTCTTTGTACGCCCTTGGTTCCGGCGGTGTACGAAGGCGTGGCGAAATGGAGTGTCATCCCGTCGTCGTCAAGCATTTTGCCGAACCAAGGCCCCCGGTTGAAGCCGACGGGCAATTCGCCCACTTCCTGAATTTCCACTTCAAGTCCCCATTTTTTGAACTGCGAAGCCGCCCAATAAGTAGCGTTGGTGTAAGCGTCCGAACCGGTTATCCGTCCGCCGATACGATTGGTAAGTACATCCAAGTGGTGCATTGTCCGGTTGTCCGTTGCTGCGATACCGATAATTTTTTCCGTAATTTTCGTATCTTGCGCTACTGTTGGCATTGCCGCCACAGACAGCAAAAACAAGGTAACAGAAAGGGTAATAACTCTTTTCATGTGTAAATAATTTTTTATAAAATAATGGGACAAAAATAGTAAAATTTATTTGAATATAAAACTTTTGTTGACTTTTCGTTAGTGTATTGGCGGAAAACAAATGAAGCATTGAAGAGTAACAAAAAATCTCTGACTAAATTTATTACTAAATCCGGTTATTTTGCTTATATTTGTGTCCAAATGGGGGGAATATTTTAATGAATATCAATCGGAATATCGTAACTTTGTGGGGCAGATAGAGGCAACGGATAGAGAGGTTGATAGGATCGTGTATGCATTGTATGGATTGGAGGAAGAGGAAGTGGGAATAATAGAATAATAAAAAAATATGAACAGAATAATACTTATCGGTAATGGATTTGACTTAGCGCATGATTTGGAAACAAACTACAAACATTTTATTGATAATTTGTGGCGCAATATAATTAATGAATTTCGAGATATTCGCAACTACAAAAATGATGTGTTTGAAAATAATTTCATCTACATAAAATTATCGCTACCAATTTATACTCAACCATTACAAGCTATTAATTCATACTCCGATTTTAAGACTTTTCTTAAAGAGAATGTACTCTCTAATGGTTTTCCAATGTTTATTGAGTTTAAAAATAACTTTCTAAAAACCATAATGGATAAATTGCATTTAGAAAAGTGGGTTGATATAGAAAATGAATATTACGAGGCCTTAAAAGATTGCATTAAACAAAAAGAGAGTATTGATAAATTAAATGAGGATTTTAATCAAATAAAAGATGCTTTAATAAGATATTTGGAAGGAATTAATGATAATTTGGAAAATTACACATTAGATTTTCCGCACGAAAATATTGTAAAAACAATATTTTCAGACTTCAATATGAATGATTTTATAGAAGCATATATTGATAAAAAGACAAAAATGGAATATGAGAAAATACCCAATTTCGAATTAAATTCTTTTTCTCCAAAAGAAATTCTATTTCTTAATTTCAATTACACGTCCACCGAATTATATTATTCAAAATACTATAAAGATAGATATTCCGAATTAAAAAATCCGCAAACGGAAATAATCGAACCTATTTATATTCATGGAAAATTGGAAAAAGAAAATAACCCAATTATATTTGGTTTTGGCGATGAAATAGATGAATCATACAAATCCATAGAGAATCTTAATGACAATCGGTATCTTGAGAATATCAAATCAATTAAATATTTTGAAACAGGTAATTACAAACGCCTATTATCATTTATCAATAGTGATGATTACCAAATTTTTATTTTCGGTCATTCGTGTGGCAATTCAGATAGAACATTGTTAAACACCTTATTTGAACATGAAAATTGTGTTTCAATAAAGGTATTTTATCACAAAAAAGAAGATGGAACAGATAATTACAGTGATATAGTAAGAAATATATCCAGACATTTTACGAATAAAGCTGTAATGAGAGACAAAGTTGTGAACAAAAAAGATTGTAATTCATTAATAAGATAATGTTCTACAACTCTAACATCCATCATCGCCGCACCGTCCGCCTGCAAGGATACAATTATTTACAAGCAGGATGTGCAAAATTGGGAATGTTTGTTTGGAAAAATTGTAAATGAAGAAATGATAACAAGAATTTCGACATCCACATTCACGGAAATCGCGACTTAATTGAACAAGGCAGTGACAACAAAGGAAAATTTTACAAGATTTATTACAAAGAAGAAAATTAGGCAATACACAATGCAACAAAAGGTAACGAACAAATAATAAATTAAAACAACATGAGCGGAAGACAAATGGCATGGGTTTGGACAGGAAAAACAACCCCTGCAAAATTAACAGACCGGGATAAAGAAAGTATCAAAAGAATCGTTGAAGCGGAAATCGAAAAAACGACGAAGCTCAAAGGGATTGTGTATAGAACACAAGTCAAGGCAGGGAGAGTGTATTTATTTTATCTCTACGAACCACAAATTCCGGAAGGGGCAATTCTTACAAAACCATTGATTGACGGCAAATATTTTGAACTGGTGTTAGCCCGTATAACTGTTTATGACAAGTATCACAAAGAATGTACTTTGGATTGGCAAAGACATAACAATGAGTGGATGACAATAGAAAAAGGCTCATTGGAGGAATGTATTCAAATTGCCGAAAAAAGCGACTGGTTTCAAATATAGGAAAATTTGAAAATAAATATGAAAAGGCATTGGAAAAATATGTCATCCAAAATTATTTTTATGAATACTGATTCTCAACTGATTATATATCAAACCGAAGAAGGGCAAACCAAATTGGAAGTCCGTCTCGAAGATGAAACCGTTTGGCTAACTCAAGCGCAAATGTCCCAACTGTTTGGAAAGGATAAAAGGACTATATCTGAGCATGTTAAAAACATATTTAAAGAAGGGGAGCTAAATGAAAAAGTGGTTGTCCGGAATTTCCGGATAACCACTCAACACGGTGCTATTGCAGGGAAAACACAAGAAATAGAGGTCAATGGATACAATCTTGATGTCATTATTTCGGTAGGCTATCGAGTAAAATCGCAACAAGGCACTTTGTTCCGCATTTGGGCTACGCAACGCCTGCGTGAATACATTGTCAAAGGCTTTGTTTTGAACGACGAACGCTTCAAAACCGGTAATTCTATGAATTATTTCAACGAATTACAGGAACGTATTCGGGAAATCCGTTTGTCCGAACGCTTTTTCTATCAGAAAATTAAGGATATTTATACTACCAGCATCGACTATGACCCTAAAGACCCGAAAACGATAGAGTTCTTTAAAGTGATTCAGAATAAACTGCTTTGGGCTATCAGCAAGCAAACTGCAGCAGAATTGATTTACAGACGGGTAGATGCTTCCTTGCCGCTTCTGGGTATGCAATCCTACGATAAAAAGAACACGATTTCAATCCGAAAAAATGATGTAAGCATTGCCAAAAATTACCTCAATGAAGACGAAATCAAGTTGTTGGGCTTGTTGGTGGAACAATACCTCGCTTTTGCCGAAACAATGGCGCAACAGCATACGCCCATGTATATGGCCGATTGGATTAGCCGTTTAGATCTTATCCTGCAACTGAACGGGCGCGAATTATTGACTCATGCCGGCAGTATCAGTCACCAAATGGCGCTGGAACATTCCAATGAGGAATATGGCAAATACAAAAGGGAACAACAAAAACTGGAGCGAGAAAATAGCTTGAAAGAAATTGAAGAAGATATAAAACGATTAAAACAATGAGTATGGATTCCTTATATGTCTTTTTTTATTTTTCTACTCTAAACCAGTCCATATCCACCCAGGAACGGTTGCTATCCGGCGTCTTATTCAGTATAAACATCCCCATTTTCGCACCTATCCATTTGCCTTGACGAGCTTGGAACGGCTCTCCGAAAGTCTGAAATTTTTTGCCATCGGAACTGTACGAAAACCGACAAATACCCCCTTCTTGAACCGTTAGGCGAAAGTAAATTTCCAACTCTTCCACACGAGTCTGATAGAGATATTTCTCTTTGATATTGGGCTTTCTTAAAATTTCTTCAGCCAATTTCTTTTCCGGATTCTTTTGTTCTGCCTCTTGACAGGCAATTTGTTCCAGCAAGTAATCATTTCCCTTTTTGGATATGGAAATGTAGGAATAATCCCATCCCATCATGATCAAGCCGGTTTTATCTCCATCATTCAACAAGATCGTATTTAGTTTTACGGTTGCCGTAAATTCGGGAGCAGGAAGTTTTTGCATCAATAAATTAGGAATTTCCCACATATTGACATAATTATCGGGATAGTATTGTCCGTACAAACGGAGATACCCGTTGGCGGAAGGAAAGCCCCAGCTCTGTCGCGGATTGGCGTGCCATTGCCATTGCAAACCTAAGTTTGCAGCGTTAAATTCATCGCTTTCGACGGGTGTTTCAATCGGATAAGTTTTGCCGACATTCGGTTTTTTGTGCGTGAGTATTGGCTCGCCGCAATAATCCTTGTCATTGATGCCCATTACCGGCCAGCCGTCTTTCCATGCAACGGGTTGCAAATGAATGATTCGTCCATAAACTCCTTTGTCCTGAAAATGCATGAACCACCATTCGCCGGTCTGTGTTTCGACCAATCCGCCTTGATGCGGACCGTTGATATTGGTTTTTCCTTGTGCCAATACTCGTTTGACTTCATACGGACCTTGGATGTTTTTGGAACGAAGCGCCAGTTGCCATCCTTTTTCAACGCCTCCTGCCGGAGCTAATAGGTAATAATAACCATCTTTTTTATAGAATTTTCCACCTTCCACCGTATGATTAATCCCATCATTTCCGTCAAAAACCAATGCTTCCTGTCCGATGACTTTTGTTCCGGTTGCATCCAATTCGCAGACTGTCAATATGCTATTTAGTTTAGCACGACTTCCTGCCCAAGCATGAACCAGATATACTTTTCCATCCTCATCGAATAACGGACTGGGGTCGATCAATCCTTTTCCGGCTTTAAGCAAGATGGGTTTATCCCATTTTCCTAAAATATCTTTTGTTTTCACTACATAAATGCCGAAATCGGGATCGCCCCAATAAATCAGAAATTCACCGTTGTGGTAACGGATGCAAGGCGCCCAAACACCTTTCCCGTGTTGCGGTTTATCAAAAAAATCGGCAGGTTCGACACCCTCCATATTCAAATCGGTCAAAGCATAATTGACGATTTGCCAATTGATTAAATCCTTGGAATGTAGAATCGGCAAGCCCGGAACGCAGTTAAAACTCGAAGCAGTCAGGTAATAATCATCTCCGACACGAATCACATCCGGATCGGAATAGTCCGCATACAGGACGGGATTTTTGTATATTCCGTTTCCTTGGTCGGATACCCAGACTTGCGATTGGTAGTTCTGACAGTTTACCGTCAAACTAATCAGCAAACTGATGATGAATAGATTTTTTCTCATAATGTTATCTTTTGAAAAGCCGTTTGAAGCATTGTTCTTTTTTTATTTTTTGCACTTGTAATGGTAACCGGAGCATCGCAAGAGAAATAATATTCTCCGTTTTTGTATTGCAAAACGGCATTTGTCTTTTCTGTCGCCGTAATCGTAAATCCATTGGCAGAAAGGATTGTTCCATTACCCAGAAACAGTGTAAAATCTTTGCCTTGGGTGCTGATTAGCGCGTATGTAGCTTTCGCAGAAAACTGATTATATACTACATTTTCGTCTTTTGCGGATGAAAAAATATAGTCTGTCCTTCCTTGTTTACTTTTGACAATCAGACCAACAAAATCAGACGAGGCGTTTTTGACTTCAAATGATTCGATGGATTGAATGGATTTCCCCTCTTTTTCAGTGGTTGGTTCAAACACACTAACAAACGGATGATTCCACGCTTCACCGTGTTGGCGGGCGGCAATGGTCAGAAAAGGCTCTTTCTCTACTTCGTAGGGAATGCCGTGGTTTCCACGATAAGCTTCGGCGGGTGGCGCTTTGATGGAAAATATTTCGCGTCCGGGATAACCTTTCATCCATAGATTCATATAGATATGATTATTATTCGACATCGACATTTTCCATATAGCCTGGTAATCTTTATCGGTTTTTGCCGATTGTTTGTCCCACATATAATCCAACGCGAAAAGATGTCCGCCGGCAAAAGCCATATCTTCGCTGGATTGCAAGGCTAATGCTTCTCCTTTTGCGTTTTGAATAAAAAGTTCCTGTCCCAAGTTATGATAGAAATAATCGTGGAACTTATCGCCTTTGCGTTGCTTCTTGGAACGGAAGATGTCGATATAATATCCGCTTGTTTCTCCGGTGCGGACAATACTCAAAAACCGGTTTTGATCGCTTTGGCTTTCCGGTTCCAGAAAATAAACATCCGAAAAAGTGATATCCGGATAATAAGCGTCTTTTTGTTCGGGTTGCGGATAACAACTGAGCAAGTCAAAAGCATGATGGCTCAACATTTCGGGATAAGACGAAATGCCATCAACCATTACCGTATTGTGCGCCGGAAATTGCGAGTAATATTCTTTATAGGGCGGTTGAAAATAAGTGGATCCGAGACCCGACTCGGCACCCAATACATAGCCTTTTCCGTATAATTCGATGGAAACACCGTTGGCATGGCTATGATTGCCTAAGGATGCAACCTGAGAAATCATTAATCCGTTATCTTTGTCATCATATTTGTTGCGTTGCACAAACCAACTGACATTGGGCGCATAAAAGGTTTGCGTAATATAATCCGACAATTTACCTTTTTCAATTTTATCATTTAATACCAAGGGTTTACCGGTAAAAAAGGAGGCTATTTGCGGCGATAATCTTTGACCGGTTTCTTTCTGTTGTCCGGCATTAAATAATTGATACATTTGGGTAAACCGGATTTCCGTTTCCTTATCGTTGTGTTTTTGGGCAATGCGAACCATATCACTGAACGCTTCCGTATTGATTCCGCTGTAATGCGTATCGCCAAAAGCGGTAATCAAATTATTCGGGAACAAGTATTGCGGTAGCATTTGGACAGCCGTTTTTATCACCGGAACATAAGGCAAGAGATTTTGATTGAATGTATTGTCATAATCGCGGATAAAGTTGGTCAGGTCTCTCGTTACCCCTTGCGAATAACCGGGACATTCGGCCCATACGCCTGTATTTTCATCGTAGCCATAATCCATGAATTTTGTCAACGACCATTGGCGGGGCGATGTTTTGTTCAGGATATAGTCGATATAATACGCACGCCCTTTACCATCGGAATAGTTTGTATTGTCTTCGAGCACCATTGCCACTTTCAGGATAAATTTTGCTTGATGCAGATTCCAATTGTTTTGCGGAACGCCATTTTTGATGGTAATGTCTATCCATTTTTTGAACGTTTCCTCATAAATATCCATTCGCAGGGGATGGCGGGTCAAGCCCGCAATGACAGATTGAGTGGAATGATTCTTTTGGATGTAATTGTACAGAAAATCGTAAGTATAAGCGAGTTCATTGAGAATCCGTTCTTGAATTACTTCAAAAGTGGATAATCCGACCAAGGTTTGAGCGTGGCTGTTGTTCAGGTCTATGGGTTCATTGCGGTAATACATTCCCATCATGTAGGTGTCGAAAATGTCGAAAGCGAATCGAGCGTATTTTTCGTCATCGGTGAGCCAATAAACAAAAGCCGCGTCTTTGGCAAAACCCATTATCTGCTCGTTGATGCCTTCAATACCCGAAGCATTGGACTGTTCACCCCATTCAAGCGGATTGCCTTCTTTCTTTGAATTATGAAAGAAAACGCCTTTTGTATCATCCATATAGGGAATAATATCTTCTATTTTCGGACGGGAATATACAGTTGCTTGTCCGCGTGTACTACCGAAACGAACAGTCGGAACAGGCGCTTCGCCATCGGCATGAGAATAAGCGCCGCCTTTGATATACACATTAGCGGCTTTGCTTTTCCAATACATCATTAAACGTGACAACATCCAATCGGGTTGACTTTGCGTTTTTTCGATATAGGGATTGATACGTTTTGTAATACCTTGCATCACCTCTTTTGCCCAAGTCTCATTTTCGATTTGCTTTTGCAAAACAGCTTTATCCGACACTTTTGCCAGTAAACGGGGATGACCTTGCGGGAGATTTTCGGGTAAAGGGATGTTTTGTCCGGCGGGAGATTGAAGAAGATATTCCTGTGCAAAACAGGATACACCGGTTGCAAATAATAGGAAGAAAATTAACTTGTTCATTTTTTGAGTTATTTTTGGTGATATATGCAGGTCAATTATTAAAAAGTAATGTTCCGAATGCCGGTTGATCGCGGTCGAATCCTTCCGGACGGATTTTTTCCAGCACTTGCAAGGTATAAGGCATCTTTAATCCTTTGCGTTTTACATAATGGTTATAAGCCATTTCAAAGACAGGGATAAACTTGCCCCGGCTGATGTCCGATATTTTTGTCCATTGGCTGTATTTGCCGGTGATGTCCGTCCAAGTGGTGAACGGCACGTCCTGTCCGAGATTGTACTTTGCCACGTATTCAAAGCCTTTCAACAAGCGGTTGTCCAACGACGAATACAAGTCGTCCCCTTGTTTATACGCAATTTCGCAGACTGTCGCCAAAGCGCCGATTCCAAGCATGGAATGCCCCTGGTCGCGGCCGCTTTCCTGTATCTGTCCGGTTTCGCCGCTGATGTAATTGACAATCGTTCCGTTATCGTTGGCGTGAAGATAGAAGTCCTTTGCTTTTTCGTACATTTCCCTGTTATCTAAGAAAATACCTGCCGCCATGTATGCTTTACAGACAATCGGGCCCCAGTTGCCGTTAGTATAGGGCTTGCGGGTGTAAAAATTTTCCATCACAGGGATAAAGATTTTTTCAAACATCTGTGCGATATGCCGGATTTGTTGTCCGGAAGCATCAGGATAGGTATATTTCAATATTTCAAGCGCATAAATTATTTTCAGACCTTCCAATCCGGCCAACAACGGAGCATCGTTTGTTTCCGGAATCAGTTGAAGCGAGTCGGCGTAAGCGGTCAATATATCGAGCGATTTACGGGCGTGCGCCTCATCGCCGGTCAATGTCCACATTAGTGCATTTTGATAAGCCGCGCTGAAATCCGCCTCCATTTTGCCTTTGGTATGCCGGTATTCCCCATCGCGCGAGATTACGCGAAAAGGCCCTTCCATCCGGTAATCCGCCTGAGAACTCTTGTGGCCTTTCAGCAAAAGGAAAGAACCGTAAGCCGGATAGACTTTGTCTTTCACCAGTTGGAATATTCGCTTCAGGTCTTCCTGTGTATGAAGTACGCCGGGATGGATAAAACCTTGTGCCGATGAAGATTTTGTCAGGAAAAAACTTCTCTCTACCGGAACAGCGGACTTAATCTTTGGCTCGCTGCTTCTTCCATATTGCCAGGCAACCACCGTTACTTTAACAGGATATTTGCTGCGGAGAGGTATTTTTGTGAATAGCAACTCGTTTTCGGAGATTAATTCGGCAGGGCCTTCTTTCACATAAAAACGAACTTTCATTCCGCTATTGGATGTAGCCTGCAAACGAATGGATTTTGTGTTCACCGGAATATCGGGTAATGGGGCAAAGGTAATTTCCTGTTCCTTTCCTTCTTGATTTTGCACCGGAATCCACAAAAAAGCTTCCGAAACGGAGCTGTAATCACTCTTTACCGGTGTTGACCATTGCCATACCTGAGCCTCTGACGACAAAAGAAAACTTGACAAGAACAGAACACAGAAGAAACATAATCCCTTTTTCATACATCTGTATTTATAAATTTTCATAAATACTCTTTCCTTCCTGAATTTTTTTCAATCGCAGCAAAGCTTCAATATAATAATAATCGGCATAAATGATGGAGGCATCCACTTCCGAATTATTCGGTTTATGACCGACGCTATGCAACAAAAATGAGGTGTTTTGATTGCCGCTATGGTATGAATCGGACGACAAAGTTAATAATATTTTTTCAGCCGCTTGACGGTAAACTTTCATTTTTGCCTGATCAGTTGTAAGCACGGATAGTTCGAGTAAAGCTGAAGCAGTAATGGCTGCTGCCGACGCATCGCGCGGTTCATTGGGGATACCGGGCGCATCAAAATCCCAATAAGGAATCATATCGACAGGCAGGCGTTTGAGGAAAATATCCGTTGTCTGTTGTGCAACATCCAGAAACCGGGAGTCTTTCGTTTCACGGTACGACATGGTGAAGCCATATATTGCCCATGCCTGTCCGCGCGCCCACATTGTTTCGTCGGCGTAACCCTGGTGTGTCACACCTTTGATCCGTTCGCCCGTGCTGTCGTTATATACGATTACGTGATAGGCGGAATAATCGGAACGAAAATGGTTGTTCATTGTAGTCTCGGCATGTTTGTAGGCGATGTCGTACAAACGCTGGTCACCGCCGTTTTTGCTTGCCCAGAATAACAATTCCATGTTCATCATATTGTCTATGATGGTGTTGTGCGGCCAGTCCATTTTTTTGACCATATTAGGCCACGAAAGGAATGTTCCCACTTGAGGATTAAACAGGCGGGCTACCGAATCTGCTGCCTGTATCAGAGCTTGTTTATAAACAGGATTGCCCGTGAGCCGGTATCCGTTGCCAATGCTGCAATAGGCCATAAAACCAACATCGTGGCTTCGTGCAGGCCCTGTCGCAGCAGGAATAATGGGATAAGTAAAACTATCGGCTTTTGCCAACCATTGCGGGTCTTTACTGTATTCATAGATATACCAGAGAATACCGGGCCAGAAGCCGCATGTCCATGAGCCGGGCAGGGTAAAGCGCCAGTCCTGTTTGCCGGCATCCACCGAATTAGGCATCCGGTTGTAGTCTTGAGCCAAAGAGATCGTTTTGGTTGCTTGTGCGACACAATAATCCAGATCGGTATCGGGATTGTATTCTTTGTTTCTGCAACCTGTTAACAACAAAGACGTGATAAATAATGCAATAAGCTGTTTCATGAGATTTCTTCTGTTATTTTATTTGTTTTCAGTTATCCATACGGCTTGTCCGCCGGATGCCGGCATATTCGCTTCTATTACCGATTTATTGGTAACAGGTATTCTTTTGATACCAACCTTGGTGCGCGTTTTCGCTTTCGGATCATCGTAATAGATGTTGGCGGAGTAAGTTTTGCCTTCCTGTAGAAAATCAAGCGGAATATTCAATTTGTGTCCTTCGTTGCCGCTCATGCTACCGATAAACCAGTTGTCTCCGCTACGGCGTGCGATGGTAATATATTTGCCTATTTCTCCGTGAATAACCTTCGTATCGTCCCAAACGGTAGGTACTTGATCGAAAAATTCCAATTCGGGTTCATCCCGGCTATCGGAAGGTTTATCGTACCAGTAAACATGCTGTAACGGACTGTAATATACTACAGCCATGGCTAATTGGTGCCCCGAAGTACCTTTTATCAGACGGGCATTGACCAAACCATGGTCGGTATTGGGTTTGGTGTTTCCGTTGAAATTTTGCCGGTAATAGCAGATGGTGTAATCGGCCGGACCTTGGGTAAAACGAGTAAACGGCAACGTGACATTGGTAGTTGCGTCGGGAAATTCTTCATTTCCGTAAATACCTTCCTGCGTCATGAAATTGGGATAGGTGCGGCTGAAACCGGTGGGACGGTATTCATCGTGTGCATCGACCATCAAACCGTATTGTGCACATTTTTTTATGGCTTCGTGCATCCAGTTTGTCCAGAATTGCGAACCGACCTGTACAAAACCGAATTTTATTCCTGAAACGCCCCAACTTTTATATAAAGGTAATATCTCGTCCAATTGCTGATAAAGCGCCCGTTGGTTTACATAAAGGATGACGCCGATGTTCCGCTTTTTTGCGTAAACGATGACTTCCTTCAGATTGAGTGCATTCGGAATTTTATTCCGTGCCGGGTCGAGGGTTACCTTTGTTGCATCAGAGGTTTTGCTGCCTTCGGGTCCATACCATCCGGCATCGAAGAGCATATATTGCAGGTTGCGTTTTACCGCAAAATCGACTACCGCCTTGCCGCCTTCTGTGGTTAGCGTTACTTCGCGCATCACCTTACCGGGGCGAATCCACCAAGGATTGTCAATCTCACTTGGAAGATTGAGGTTGAGCAGCAAGTCGTTGTTCTCAATGAGTTGACCCGGTTTTTCGGCAACCATGACCACACGCCAAGGGGTAAGGTAAGGTGCGATGTCATCCACCGAGCCGTACATGGCGCCCGTGATGGTGTTGGGTTTTCCGGCATCCAATACAAATTTGGTACGCACATAATTGACAACTGCCGCTTCGGTAAGCAAGGCATACCGACCCTTAGGCAGTTCTACCACCAAGGGACGTTCGCTTTCGTCCGGCCAGTCACGTAAAGGCAACAACTCGTAAACAGACTGCGCCCGTTTGGTAAACCATGCCTTAGCTCCTTCGGGCATGGTGTATTGCGTATATTCATTGGTGATGTGCAGATATTCTCCGCCGGGGAAGAAATACCGGAACGCTACGCCCTCGTTGTATGCACGGACAACAAGCCGAAGTTTGCGACGCGGATTCTTCGCATCGGTCAAGTCTATATCATACCGGTTATAATGGTCGCGGATGGTGTTGCGTTCCCCGTAAACGGGTTTCCAAAGCGTATCTACCGATGCCGTGGTGAATTTGTCCACGTTTATCCCGTCTTTCCACTCGCCGTTGCCGTTGATGCCCAACAAGGATTCCAGCACTACCGGCTGTTCCCTGAAATTGACCGTGTAGTACGCACGGTTATCTTTGTCATATACTTTCATTTGAAATTTACCGTCGGGCGATGTGATGCTTACTTCTGTAGAAAACAGCGGTGGACAGAGAAAGATTACCGCCCAAATACAAAAAAATACTTTTTTCATGCGAAAAGAACTGTCATTGCGGGCTTGATCCGCAATCCCCTTTTCATCCTCTATGGCGTTTACTAAACATGTATGTTTCATACGTATATAATATATTTTTTTAATGTTTTTTTATTTATTCAAGAACTGCTTTGGCCAGATTAGATTTTTATTCATCTGGAGGGCTTGAGTGAACTCTGTACGGGCTTGGGATGCGTTGCCTTCGTACAGGTAAACTAAACCATTAAGATAATGCAGGTTGGCTAAGCGTTCGGAACGGGTGCCATCTTCACCGAATTTGGAGAACTCATCTATTACAGATGGACTTTCTAATTGAGTTTTCACCCCTTCCTTCAACGATTGAATCAGTTTATCGGCTTCGCCGGTTTTACCCAATTCCTTAAAAGCTTGCGCTTGGAAATAGCTGTTGTCAGACAATAGTCCAAAAGAAGAGCGACGGTTGCTGCGTGATGCGGACGCAATCTCGAAGCCGGCGTTCGCTTTTTCGACATTCCCTATTTGTTTATAGGCTTGACCCATGTAGTAGTAGCCTTTAGTGCTGTGTCCGCCGCCGTCGGGACGACCTACTTCTAAGTTTTCGGGATACAAATCGGCTGCCTCAAATTCCTTGATGGCGGCAGCATATTTCTTACCGTCGAGCAACTTGATACCCTTTAGCAGGTGAGCATCCACATAGTAGTTATGTACCTGTCCGCCGCCTTCCCATACGTGGAAATGACTGTCGGCCAATATTTTGATGCCTTTATCATAAGCGCCTGTTTCGTTGTAGAGACCCAAGAGGCGGATAACGGCGTCATCATGTTTGAGTACCGTCTTGAGGTTCTTCTCAAGTAAAGCCAGGCGGTCTTTGGCCGGCTTACCTGTTTGTTCGTACAACTGGTCTAACTCCAAGAATACGCGCGGGTCGGAAGGATCGGCTTTGATGGATTGTTCGTAAGTGGCAATAGCTTTCGCCGTCTTTCCTGCGCGGCTATATCCGAAAGCTAAATTGCGGTTGGCACGGGCAAAAAGAGGTTCAGCCTTGACGGCGGTTTCCCATGCTTCAACGCCCTTCTCCTTCTGTTCCAGATAATAGTAAAGATTACCCAGATAGAAAGAAACTTTACTATCCGCCGGATTGGTTTGAAGGGCTGTATTCAATATCTCTATCTCTTCGAGGCGAAAGGGAAAACAGTAACCCGAAGATTGAGCCGCTGCCTTTTTGAAGAGTTGCTCAGCCGCATCGCTATTCCCAATTTTGAGGTTATAATATCCATCATAGTAGTAAACCAGCGGGGAGGCAGCATAAGGTTCGCCAATACGTGCAGCCTCATCAAGCAAGTCGATGGCTTCTTTATAGGCGCCGGTATTGCCATAGTCTATTGCCAATTCCAATAGTTCTTGCAGACGTACCAAACCATCTCCACGGTTGTTGTCGGCTTTTTCGAGAAAAGAAGCTCCCTGTCCAGCCAGTATGCTTTGTTCGGATAAACTCCAATAATCGAGCGGGTCGATGTCAAGAACTTGTTTCAATACTTCTTCGGCTTCACTTTTTTTACCTGTCTTCCTTAATAACAGGGCTTTGAAAGTAAGCGCTTTGGTGTCGCGAACACCTACATTGAGCGCTTGGGTTATGTCTTCAAGAGCTGTTTTATAGTTACCCGAAAGAGAAGCTATCTGAGCCAGGGCTACATAAGCCGGATGCTGGAAAGTAGGATACCAAGCGGCATGCCAATACTGGTCTGACGCTTCCTTATACTTGCCCAGCGCCTGATAAACTACACCGAGATAGTAATGAGGTTCGGTATCTTTCACGGTGGTATAGTCTTTTGACAAGCGGTTGATCGCCCGTTGCAAATGTTCCTCAGCCGGTTTCCATTCGCCTTTGCGGGCATAACGAATACCAACTATGGTATTGACGCGGGCATCGTTCGGGTTGCGTTTGAGGGCTTCATTGTAAAAGTCCATCGGGTCGAGGCGGGCATTGTGGAACTGTTCCAAGCGCAGACCTGCAAGATAAAGTTCTTCCGTTGTCTTGTACTCGGTCACCGGTTTGGTAGGTTCTACTACTTCGGGTAGCGGTTTCTCCTCCGGAACAACCGGAGAATAGGCTACCAATTCTTTTCCGTTGGCCTCTATAAGCACAGCGCGAAGGTCGGTGTCTTTTGCCGAAGCGGGAACATCAATTTCTTTGGTGAAAGGAGTAGCAGGATCTATCGTGAGGGTTTGTTCAAAAATCGTTGTACTGCCATTAGTAAGACGAATCTTGGCATCAGCAAACTTTGCGGAAGCATTGAATCCGAGGAATACCTTGCCGGGGGCAGTCCGTTCGAGGTTGACGGCAGCGTCGTCCGTAGCATTCTTTACCGATTTGATTTCGCGTATGGGATACCAGCGTTGGGTAAATTCACGAATCTCGCCCGGTCCAATCCAGCTATAATCGGGCTGGTTGTTGGAATAAGCGCCCACCATCAGTTCCAAGTAGTCGCCATCATTATCGGATAGCATGGTATTCCACATTTGACCGGTTGGGTTATTGCCCCAGAGGAAAAATTTCTTTCCGCCTACAATATGATGATTGGCTACATGTACGGTTCCTGCATGCTTACCATGGTCGTAACCGGCAAGGAAGTCATCGTCGAAGTTCCATGCAAAGATAGAACGGCTACCGGCAGTGAAGTTTTTCCACCAAGCCAGCGCCTCCTCTTTTCCGCTTCCACGACTTATTTCGCCATTCGGCCAGCGGGTGAAAGCCACCTTCGAGTGGTCGGCGCCAAACTGAGTGGAGGGCGGGAATATCACTTCGTAGTTTTCATTGGTATGTACCGATACATTGGCCCAATAGAGCATAGACTGCACGAATGGCGAACGGTTCATAATCTTCACGCGGGCTTCCACCCATGAACGACCGGGATAAACCGTTACGCCGATAGACCATTTGATGCGGTGGCGAAGCTCTGTTTCACCTACCCATATCGTCTTGCTGCCATCGGCATTTTCTTCCATCTTCCAGTCAATCGGCATATTGCTTGAGGGGCGGTGGTGATGGGGAAAGTTCCATTCCACGCCGCCAGAGAGCCAGGCTCCCAACATACCAATCAAAGCCGGTTTGATACCGGTCTGACGATAGAATATCTCATACCCGTTTGTCTTGTCGGTAGCCGAGAGGATACGTCCGCCAATTTCGGGTAATACACATACATTCACATACTCGTTCTCCACATAGAGGGCGTTGTACGTTTTGTCAATCTTGTTATCCGTCAGAATATCATACAGTGGATAGGGATAGATATGACCCTGTGCGCCCTGATATGCTCGTCCGGTAAAGAAGATGGAGTTGGCGTCCGGCGCCCCCACCTCATAGGTGGGGAGTGTAAGAGGCTTTTGTTCAATTTTTACCCCTTGGCAAAAGACCAAATCGCTAATACCCAACAAATAAAATAGAAAAAACATTCTTTTCATAAACAATTATTTTTTGATATACTCTCACATAATCTATATATTCCGCAAATTTACTATTTTTTCGCCAATCTTTATTCCCTTCCTCATAATAAGGTATTCAAATCCCATTGGTCAAACCATTTCAAAACGGGTAATCCGTTTTCAAACATGATAGGCAGCCAGATGTACCGGCCATCAATGGGATGCTTGGGCATCCAACGATCGGCCATGAAGATAAAGGCGTCCTTTTTCCCGGCAACCGGTAGAATATAAGTGCTTTGTCCGTTGAAGGTAAGGTCGCTGTCTTTTCCTACACATGGATTGGGATGCTCTGTCCATGGCCCGGTGATTTTGTTGGCGGTATGCAGGCGGGCGGCATTCGGTCGCCAACCCGTACATCCCGATGTAATCATGAAGTAACGTCCATCTTTTTTGAATAGAGCAGGCGCTTCGTTCCACCCTGCCGGTGCAACCCGATAATATTTACCGGTATAGTCCAGATAATCACCGGTTAATTCGGCAATATGTAATGTCTTGTTTTCTTCGGAAGCATAAATATGGTAGGCTTTTTCATCGTCGTCAACATACAATGTCATATCGCGCGACATTTGCCCGGCCTTGAAATCCCGGCGCACGAACAACCCTTCTTTTATCGCTTCATCCCATGCCGGCGAATTTCGATCTTTTATATCCGAAGCGATTACCGGCGAATTTCGCTGTTCCTTGGTCATGTTCACAGGCCAGATTCCGGCATTTGGGCGCAGTGATTTTAGAAAACGGTACGGACCTGTTACGTTGTCGCTCACTGCAATACC
>BNXY01000036.1 GCA_025999935.1 Bacteroidia bacterium
AAAATTTACACTATTGGATAACATTAATAACATAATAATATGAAACGCTTTACCTTATTTTTTATTTCTTTATTTATCACATTTCCGTTTTTTGTATCCTGTATTATCACGGGAAATGGTCCGATTTACGGAAATCATCAGTTAGTGAATCGGACATTGGATGTCACGGATTACGATGAAATATCGTTGAATGTTCCGGCAGAGGTATATTATCAGCAATTTTCCGATTCTGTACCTTATTTACAAATTCATACCGACGAAAATATTTTTGCTTCCTTGGATGTGGAGGTAAAGGGTAAAAAATTGATAATCAGCGTGAAAAAAGATTCAGTCATCAGGCCATCCAAATTAACGATTTACACTTGTTCGCACAATATAAAAGACGTAAAAGTGGCCGGTTCGGGCAATATTCATTTGGAAGGGGAAGTAAACGCCCGGAATTTCGATTTAACGATAACCGGTTCTGGAAGTTTGATTGCGGATAGTTTGGTATGCGAAAATATCGAAGCAATAATTACCGGTTCCGGCAATGCGGAGTTAACCGGGGTAAGCAAAAAATCTTCTTTTACGATTACCGGTTCGGGAAATATTCACGCTTTCAACTATTATGTAACCCAATCAAAATGCAAAGTTACCGGTTCCGGAGATATTCAAGTGAATGCATACGAAAAATTGGATGCATCCGTTACCGGTTCGGGGAGTATTTATTATCAAGGAATGCCGGAAACAGTTAATTCAAAAATCACCGGTTCGGGAAAAATCAAACAAGAATAATGAGGCGGTAAAATTCTAAAAAGTTACACTGCTTTGCAAAATTATTTATTTTTTTGCAAAGCGGTGTAACTTTTTTAAAATTCAACCGTCATTTTAAATGTAGCATGAGGCAAGACAAATTCAGAAAGAACATATTGCCGATTATTGACAAATTATTTCGTTTGGCCTTCAGCATCACCGGAAGCAAAGAAGATGCGGAAGACGTTGTCCAAGATGTTCTTTACAATGTCTGGAGGAAAAAAGAAGCATGGGAGGAAATCGGAAACTTGGAGGCCTATTGCTTCCGGTCAACCCGAAATACGGCTTTAGATAAGATTTCGTTGAAAGAAAATCAAAATGAAACCATTCCGGAAGACTTCGATTATCCTGTTTTGGAAGGAGATGTCCAACGGAAAATAGAAGAACAAGAGCAACTCGAAGCATTGGATAAATGGTTGAAAAAATTGTTGATATGTATCGTAATTCTGCTCTGCTGCGTTCATCCGAATCAGGCGCAGGCTACCGCATTGAAATTCAATGCAAACGGAAAATTTAAAATCGTTCAATTAACGGATATTCACTATATTTACGGTAACCCCGAAGCGGATATTGCGCTTGAATGTATTGATAAAACACTGGATTTTGAACAACCGGATTTAATCATCGTAACCGGTGATCTTATTTACGGCAAACCGGCGGAAGAAAGCATGCACACTATTATCAAACGGATTTCGTCGAAAAAAACGCCTTTCATCGTTTTGTTTGGAAATCACGATGATGAATTTGGTTTAAATCGCTCCGAATTGCTGAAAATTGTAAAGAGTTATCCTCACAATCTGACCGATACGGCGCCTGGAATATTTGGTGTAAGCAATGGAATTGTAACCCTAAAAGATAAAGCCGGAAAAGACGCTTATATCTTGTATTACCTCGATTCCAACGCTTATTCGCAAATAGAAGGCGTGAAAGGATATGATTATATTCGATTCGACCAGATTCAATGGTACCGGGAAAACAGCGCCGCTTTTACCCGGCGGAATGGTGGAAAACCCGTGCCTTCATTGGCATTTTTCCATATACCTTTCCCCGAATTTGCCCAAGCGGCTGCCGATGAAAAAGCGCCTTTGATTGGTTCTCGCACGGAAGCCGCTTGTCCGCCGCAACTTAACTCCGGAATGTTCACGGCGCTCAAAGAGATGGGCGATGTGACGGGCGTTTTTGTCGGGCACGACCATGATAATGATTATCTGACGTTTTGGAAAGATATTGTGTTGGCTTATGGCCGTTATTCCGGCGCAAATACGGTTTACAATAACCTGAAACCCAATGGCTGTCGTGTCATTGAATTGACGGAAGGAGAAAAAAGTTTCAAGACTTGGATTCGTCTTCGGGACGGTTCAATCATCAATATGGTAAATTGTCCGGCGGATTTTATAAAACAAAAACAATGAGAACAAATAGATTAGCGCCTAAGAAAGAAAAGCAAACCACGTTGCGAGTGAAAGAACCGATAGAATTGATGGCATTTTTGGCCATTCATTTTAACGGGAAAAGCCACACAGCGCTCAAATCCATGTTGTCGCACAAACAAGTGTGCGTCAACGGAAAAGTCGTATCGCAATTCAATCATCCGCTTCAGCCCAGCGACAGCGTTACCATCAATACGACCGGCGGAAAATATGAATTAAAACACGCCAAAGTGAAAATCGTGTTTGAAGACGACGCGCTGATTGTGATAGAGAAATCGGAAGGTTTATTGGCGGTAGCTACTGACGACCGGCAAGACGAACTGACGGCTTTTTCCATTTTATCCGCTTACTTGAAAAAGAAAGACCCGCGCAATCGTTTGTTTATCGTGCATCGCATCGACCGGGAAACTTCCGGTTTGATTATGTTTGCCAAAAGCAAAGAGGTGCAGTTGCGTTTGCAAGACAATTGGCACGAAAACGTAAAAGAGCGTGTTTATATCGCTGTGGTGGAAGGTGTTCCGGATAAAGAAGAAGATACCATCGTTTCTTATTTACGCGAAAGCAAAGCATTTAAAATTCATTCCGGTTACCGGGAAGATGAAGGGAAAGAAGCCATTACGCATTATCGGATAATGCGGAAAAACGATGCCTACGCGATGCTGAAAGTAGAACTTGAAACAGGCCGGAAAAATCAAATTCGCGTACACATGCAGGAAATCGGGCATCCCATTATTGGCGACAAAAAATATGGTGCAGCGCCTTCGCCCATCGGACGTATCGGTTTGCATGCCCGTGTGCTGGCTTTTGTACATCCGGTCACGCACGAAGTGATACGTTTTGAAACACCTATACCGAAGAAATTTAATGCATTGTTTGTGGAAAAGAACTAAATACTTTTACCCATTCGGGAAAAATAGTAATCTTGCGGTTTGTATTTTGAATATCCAATTTCTCGAACAATGTGGCTAAAAAATATGGAAGTTACTTTATTGTTAAAAATTTTACAGCCCATTATCCATTATGGATTACATTTTTTGTTTCCCGCACTGATTGCTTGGGTATTTTTTCGTAAAGAATGGAAAAAGGTGTGGTTAATTATGGTTTTGACAATGGTGGTTGATTTAGAGCACTTGTTAGCAAATCCAATTTTTGACCCGAATCGTTGCAGTATCAATTTTCATATTTTGCATACATATTTTGCAATAATAATATATGTAATAATGCTGTTTTTCAAACGAACACGAATTATTGGCATTGGACTTTTGTTTCACATGCTAACTGATTTTCAAGATTGTTTGTGGTCTAAATATTTCTGTAATTGCTAAAAACAACTTTATGTTTAATTATAAAAATCAAAAAAACTAAAAAGATTATTGAAGAAGTTTTGCGAATAAATGGCAATTTAATATTACCGTGTCGGTCTTGCAAAAAAAAATCAATTAATACAAATGCCTGTGTGCATTGCTGTAATAGTGACCCTCATTGTTTGCGTGAATTTAGCGAAAAATGTGTGCGTATTATGATGATAGAGATAAGCAACAAGTTCAAAATGTTTTATATGATATTTTCAATAAAATTGTTGATAGTTGCCGGTCCCAATGGTTCAGGAAAGACTTCCGTAACAGGAAAAATATTGAAACACGAATGGGTGGAGGGTTGGTCACGAGTTACCCAACGAGTTTTAGAAGGCGGACACGATGTGCCTATACAGAAAATAATCAGCCGTTATTATAAATCTATCGCAAACTGTGCCTATCTTGCACCACTTGTTGATAGATTGTATGTTTACGACAACTCGGTTGACAACGCTTTTGCAGAGTTGCTTTTCAGAGTAAACGATGGAATGTTGGTTAAGCGATATACCAAGTAAATCAATATTTCAACAAATCAGTAAAACAAACATATAAAATACAGTATATTATGAACATAGCAGAAGTAAAAAGCATTCCCCTTGCAGATTATTTGCAATCTATCGGAATAACGCCCTGCAAACGACAGGGCAACAATCTTTGGTATTATTTGCATAATTCGGAGCATACCCACCCACAAATCCGGGAAAAAATCCGGTGTTGAAGTGGGGTTTTTAAGCGTAAAAAGTCTGCCATTCCGGCAGAAACCCATCCAAAATGATATAAAAGGATAAAAAATCGGGCAAAAATCGGGCGGCGCGCAACCGATTTCGGACTATATCCACCCACACTGGCGGAGAGGCGGCAAAAAGCGACCGATTTCGGACTATACCCACCCAGTTTTTCAAAGCTAACTGATTGGAATAATGCGATAAACGTTCGATGTTTTTGTCTGAAAAATGCTGTTTCAGATTCCGGACTATATCCACCCAGTTTCGTGACTTTTTTGATTATATTATGTGTTTTGAAAATCAATTAAACAAAACACCCATAACATGTCAGGAAAAGTAACAAGAATGAGTAAGATTAAACAAGTATTACAGATGTACAGGCAAGGCGTATCGAACCGCCGTATTGCTAAGGAACTTGGACTTTATAAAGGGACAGTCAATGATTATGTGCGTAAAATCAAGGAAAACAACTTTGACATAGACGCCTTATTAGTATTGGAAGACCCCGTTTTGGAGGCTAAGTTCATTGCGGGAACAGCCGCTTATACCGAACAGCGGTTTGAGGTCTTCAAGGAAAAGCTTCCCTATTTTGAGAAGGAGCTAAATCGCGCCAATGTCACCCGCCATTTATTATGGAGTGAATACCGGCATGAACACTTTGACGGTTACAGCTATACGCAGTTCTGCTTTCATCTGAACCAGTTGACCGCCGCCCGTCATCCATCGGCAGTACTGGAGCATCATCCGGCGGAAAAACTGTATGTTGATTTTGCAGGCGATACGATTGACTGCGTGGACAGGGAAACCGGGGAACTGGTGAAGAGACAGGTCTTTGTGGCCTGTTTGCCCTACTCGGATTATGCGTTCATCATGGCTGTCCCCTCCCAATCGACCGAAGACTTTCTGTATGCGCTGTCTCATTGCCTGCGTCACCTGGGAGGCAGCCCGAAGATAGTGGTGCCCGACAATCTGAAGGCGGCTGTGGTCAAGGCGGACAGATACGAACCGGAACTCAACCGGATACTGGAAGATTTTGCCAATCACTACGGCTTTGTCGTCCTGCCAGCAAGAGTAAGGAAACCGAAAGATAAATCCTCTGTGGAGAATCAAGTGAAAATCATTTACACACGTGTATATGCCAAACTTCGCAACGATGTTTTCTTTTCCATCGAAGACCTCAATAAAGCGCTGTGGGAGAAGACACGCGAGCATAATCAAACCCGGATGCAACAGAAGGGTTACAGCAGGGAAGAAAGGTTCCTGGCCGAAGAAAAGGCAGCGCTTAAAGAACTTCCGGCAACGGATTTTGAGATGAAGTATTATACCGACCTGCGCGTGGCTCAAAACAACTGCATTTATCTGGGACGTGACAAGCATTATTATTCTGTTCCATATACTTACATCGGAAGAAAAGTCAGTGTGATATATACCCGGAGTCTGGTTCAAATCTTTTGCGACGGACAATCCATTGCCACACATCCACGGGCTTACGCCTACGGTTATTCCACCCTCAGCGAGCATTTATGTTCCACCCACAAGCATTACAGAGACCGCAGTCCGGAGTATTACATCCAAACGGCGGAAAAGCGTTCGGCGATGCTCGCAGCTCTTTTCAAACGGATTTTCAACGACACGAGTGTCCCGGAAGTCCTCTATAAACGGTGTGACGGACTGTTAAGCCTGCAACGCAAAACAGACCCGGTTGTCTTTGAGAAAGCCTGTAAAATAGCGTTGGAACAGAACTTGTTAACCTACCGCTTTCTTCAACGGGTTATCGAGAACAAGACGCTTTACATCCAGGAAGATGAAACACAGGAACAAGAAACATGCATGCCCCGGCATGAGAATATCAGGGGTAAAATATATTATTATTAATTTATTAAAAAAACAAGAAAATGGAAGAAATCAGAGCAAGCCTGACACGGCTTAAACTATCAGGCATGGCATCCTGCCTGAAGACATTGGAAGAAACAAGAAAAACGGGCTGCCTCTCCTTGGAGGACGGACTGAAACTCTTGTTACAGTCAGAGTACGACCAGCGGGAATCCAACCGGCATGCCCGTTTACTAAAGAACGCATCGTTTCGTTACCGTGCCTCTATCGAAGAATTGGGTTTTGATGCTGCCAGAGGATTGGAACAAAACCGGATCCTCGCGCTGGCCACAGGCAGTTATATCCGTAACGGGGAATCCATCCTCATTACGGGTTCGGCAGGCTGCGGAAAGAGTTTCCTGGCTTCGGCTTTGGGCGCTCAAGCCTGTAAACAAGGATTCAGCGTAGCCTATTACAACATGCAGAAACTAATGGCACGGCTAAAAATAGCCCGGCTGGAAGGATCGGCTATCGGACTCTTCGACAAATTAGCCAAAACAGACCTGATTATATTGGACGATTTTGGTTTAAGCGCCATGGATTATCAACAGCAACTTGATTTTATGGAAATGATCGAAGACCGGCACGCACGAAAATCAACTGTTATTGCAAGCCAACTGCCTGTGGCTAGCTGGTTTGATGTCTTTAAGGAGGAAACGCTGGCTGACGCGATTCTCGACAGAATCGTGCATACCTCACATCGTTTTGAATTAAAAGGTGAGAGTTTAAGAAAAAAACGGTAACTTTGTCATGTTTTTGTAGAATCAAAAAGTCACAAACTGGGTGGGTATCTCCGAAATGCCTGGGTGGGTATCACCGAAATTTGCAATGAACTGGAAGAAATGTTGAATGTAATCGAGTCGGCGTTAAAAAACCGTACTCCCCACCTGAATGGCGAAAAGTTTTTGACAGGGAAAGATGTTTGCGGTATGCTGCGCGTTTCTACAAGAACATTGCAGGAATGGCGCACAAAGGGGAAAATACCGTTTTTACGGCTCAAAGGCAAGATTTTATATAAGGAATCGGAAGTGCTGAAATGACTGGATGATGCTTATCGTTAATTAAAAACATTGATGTATAAAGCTGTAAATTGGGGCTTTATTAAAAAGGAATAATCTGGGAGTTAATTTTAATTTCTGAAATTTGGTGCAACTCAACAGCATTACAAGTGATTTTATCTTCACTAAAAAGAACAACATTAACTCCCCCTTTTTTTAATGAACTGAAAAATTGTATTCCATCAATATCATAAAAATAGCGGATAAACTCGCAAATGAATTGAGTTGGTATATATTCCAACTCCGAATCGAAACGATGCAAGGGCTTAGACAGGTCTTTACTGATAATATCCCTAAGTATTTTCCCTTTAGAAAATTCAATAATATTGGTTGCATTATTAAAAGGGCTTAGATGCTTTGTGAAATCTACTATTTTCAGGATATTAGGTTTAATCACCTTGAATAGTCCGACACTAATATAATCCAAATAGGATGCTCTTGTTTCATAAAATGTCGTTTCGATATCCTTACATAGATACAAATATGGTATTCCTTTGGGATTTGCTCGTCCTTCTGAATAAGCGATTTTAGGACATCCCATTGCATTTGCAAAAAAAGGTTTTTCTTGTTCTTCGTTATAATGGATTCTTGCCCTAAATAAGTTTACAGAACTATCAAAGGTTGAAAACACATTGAAAAAAGTATCCCAACCATAATCAATAATTTGTTCCGTATCTGTCAAGAACCGTCTTTTGTTCTTTAGTTCATATTTAAGAGTATCCCAAAAAGCTACGTTTTCTTTAATTTCTTCTATATGAGTTGCTTTTGAAAAGATTGAAAAGGACGAATTTATAGAAATTAATATATCTCCAAGAACTAACTTTTTATCAACCTGCTCATTAGAAAAAAGCTCCCAATCTTTTTGAACAAGTTGTGTCAATGGCATACCGTCAGTCGCCTCTTTATAAATTGACAATAAAGAGGCAAAAAAATCAGCCAATTCATCTATATCCAATAAATCAGAATCAGAAGAACAATATCCACACTTACCTTTCTCTTTGGAGTTAGTTTTTATGAATTGGGCAATTTCTTGGTCATTAAAACAACAGGAACAAACTTTCATATTCGATATGGGAATTAAGTCAATATATCATTTATTAACTCCAAATGATTTTTTATAGATATTTTTTTTATCATTCCAAGTCCCGGATATGTTTCTGTATTATAATATTCTCTTAATTCTTCACATGCCTGATAATGCATATTTTGTTCATCTAAAAACCGGACAGCTTTTCCAGCAGCTTCTCCAAATTTCCCCTGAATATTGGAGTTATCGTCATTTGTGTCCGAAACAAAATGCCTAATCCAAACCTGTTCCTGATTCTTTTTATAAGTTAGATGAATTGCCACAGCATACGGCAGTCTTCCCCCTTCTAAGAAATCTTTCCCGATTGTGGTATAATCTGAAAAGCCGGAATAACCATCATCTTCATAGAATGAATGTTCTTCGGTGAAAAGTTCGTCGCATTGATTCAAATAGTCGCTATTCCGTTTCTGGGTATTAAAATTATCCTTTAACAAAACAACTGATTTGTCTGAATTAAGTAGTCTTCTTTTAAGTGTCCTATTCTCTTGCTCTATTACAATTATTTTAACATTATCATCGGAATACAAATCTATAAAATCTTGATTATCTATATCCCCAACATTATTAAAAATCAACATTACATTTCGATATCTTTTTTCCGCAATGTGATTTTGTATAGCAATGTAAGAAGCTGCTGCGTGTACGATATAAGCAGGATAGAAAAAATCACTTCTTTTTATATCTTCCGGAATATTATCTTCAATCAATGTAGTTTCCCCTACAATTTCACCTACTTGTGGATTAATAATCAAAGCAAAAGGAAATCTTTTTTCTACAAGAATTTTTGTCGCTTTGTTAAGGCTCGAAAATGTTTTTTTTACAGGCTCTATTATTGGAAAAATCTTTCTGTTGTCATTTTCCAATTGGCTTGCAAATTCTCTTACTGCCAATAATTCAAACTGTTTTGCTCTCAAATATGGATAGTACATACATTAAATGATATATTGATTTAACCGTTCATTAAGAATAGAGTAGGCGTTGAAATTCATATTCAAACTCAAACAAAGATGCTTTAATACTTTAGGACTTGATAAAATTACATTTTTCTCAATTTTCCTCTTCTTAAACTCTGTCATCATAAGAGTATGAAGTTCATCTACAGGAATGTGTTTCATCATCAACAAACATGTATCAAACATCTTAAAACTACTTACATCCGGTATTTTCCCATAAAAGTTCCCAATGATATTTTTATATTCAACAGTCCGCAAACACCTGATTAGTGCTTCACAGTCTATCGTTTTATTTCTTTTGGCTGGCCTGATTTCTTTTAATTTTAGGTGATTCTTTTCTTTGTATAAAACAATTATCCCAGTATCATTTTTTTGATTCAAATATTTATCAACTAAGGATTCATGGGTTACAATATAACATTCGTCAAAAAGTTTCTCATAGTCCAATAATTGATTATTTAGTCTTTTGTCAGAATCAAGCTCTGTTTTTATTTCAAATGCGCGACTAATTCCATTAAACATGGCAATATCAGCTATCGAATTTCCAACACGAAATTCATTAATAGCTATAGTACTGCTTAATTTATATTCTTTTAATAGCAAGTCGTTTATTATTTGATTCTTATAAACATACTCACATCTATATCCGTTACATAAAGCTTCATATATATATATCAAATATTGATTATACGTTTTTTCTTTATTTTTGAACTTATCAATATCGAAACGTTCTATTTTTTTATTGATGAAATTGAAATCATTATGTCCAATAAGGCGTAAAAAAACATTGCTCGAAAAAATAGTCGAGTAACTTCTTAAGCGCTCTATGTCAGAATATAATTTCATGTATAATGTTTTTCTTCGGCAAAGTTACAAAATAATACATGGATTTCGCAAGAAAGGCAAGAAAAGATGCCTTTTCTGGATTTTGGTATTTACTTATAATGTGGAAAATACCGTTTTTACGGCTCAAAGGCAAGATTTTATATAAGGAATCGGAAGTGCAGAAATGGTTAGGCAATAATTATCTGCCACCGGTTGAATGATTTATTTCTTTTTCATCTTGTAAACCACCATTCTATGGAAAGAAAGAATAAGGCAAGCCTTTTCCCGAAAATACGCTTTATGGAACATAAAGGAAGATTTTCGGGAAAACCTTCAGGCTTGGGCTTGCCGTTTCTTTCTTGGAGTGTACCTTTGTGAGCAAGATGAAAAAGAAAGCTTAGCAGTTTAATTTAGACACATTTTTCTTTCATCGAATAATTGTTCTATCAAGAAAAAAGATTTTGAACAAGCGCGTTTCATCAGCCAATTCCGAAAAATTTCGCTGTTTTTCGACTTGATGCGAAACGCCAAAGCCGTAATCATTTCAAGGCTGTACAAATCCACGCTTCCGCCGTTGGCGTAATGCTCGCAATACAAAACTTCACTTTCCCGCAAAACTTCTGATTTAAGTATCGACCTTACATTGCTGTTTACTTTGGCTACAAACACGCCGAACAGTTCGGCAATCTGCCATTCCGACAACCATACATTGCCATTCGCAGAAGTAATTTTTACTCCGTTTTCGCTGATTGTTATTTTTCCACGTTCCATAATGATATGTTTTAAATTTGTTGATTCAATGATTAATTTTCCGCTTCCGGTTTGGAACAGTCTCTGCCAGTTCGTATTTACCTTCAATCTGCTTTTCAAGTTTGCTCATGTCCACATTGATTTTGGTACGGGTAACTTCCGCATAGATTTGGGTTGTATATATCGAAGCGTGTCCCAACATGCGGCTCAACGTTTCAATGGGAACGCCATTTGTCAGGCAAACGGTTGTTGCGTAGCTGTGGCGTGCAAGGTGGAAGCTGAGCCGCTTATCCACCTTTGCAGCCTTTGCTATCTGTTTGAGGTGCTTGTCCATACCTGTGAGCGTTTGCAGGCGGAATACTTTCCCGCCCCATCCGGTAAACTGCGAATCCCTGTATTTTTCAAGAATGGCTTGGGGAATCGGAAGCAGCGGAACACAGGAATTTACACCGGTTTTATGACGTTTGAAGATTAGCATTCGGCTACCGTCTTCCTGCGTTTGTATATTATCATGTTTCAAATTGTACAAATCCACATAGCTAATACCCGTAAAACAAGCAAAAACAAACATGTCCTTTGTGAAATCCAGTGAAGGATAGCCCATTTCGATATTCATGATTCGTTCTATCTCTGCGGCTGAAATCCACCTGCGCCTGACAGGTATCCGTTCGGGAACATAATCGAAAAACGGGTCTTGCCGAAGCATCCGGCGGCTGTAAGCCCGTTTGACCAGAGTACGGAATATTTTCATGTTTACCCGTACCGTAGTCGCCGAGAATCGCAAGTCAATTTTCATATACCGGGCAAAGGATTCTATCAGTTCAATATCCACCCTGCCGAACGGAATATCATCAACATGCTGTTTTTCCCTCAAAAAATCCTTGAAATGCCGGTATGCCACCCTGTATTTTACTACTGCGCTGTCCGTAATCAGGATTCCCGCGCTTTTCGCTTTTTCTTCCAGCAGGGCGGCAAACTCCTGCATGACACTGTTTTGCTTTGTCCCGATACCCTGCAAGGCGTTTTTCAGGGATTCGGCGGTAATGTATCCCCTGTTTTCAAGCATGTTTTGATAATAACCGGCTATTTCACACTTGTATTTTTCAATTTGGCTGTTGATGCCGGAAACCTCCTTTGACTTTCCGGTTGCCGTTCCCGTATTTGCGTCCCAGTCTGCCGGACAAATATCCATTCCGGTACTGAACGCCGTATTTTTACCGTCCACGCTGATACGTCCCATTATCGGACACTTGCCGGACTTCTTTGTCTTGCCCGTATTGAGGTAAAACAAAACGCTGAATGTACTTCTTGTATTTTGCATGACATTTAAATATTTGATTGATAGCTGTTTGAGAATTTATTCTCTATGTTCATTGACAAACGTTGCATGTCAAGTATTATCTTTTCGTTGCTGACACGCGCATAACGCTGTGTCGTCTGAATATGGCGGTGTCCCAGCATCTTTGATACGCTTTCTATCGGAACTCCTTGTGAGATGCAAATTTGCGAAGCAAACGTATGGCGGCTCATGTGAAATGTTAAAGGACGGTCTATGCCGCATTTCTTTGCTACCCGCTTCAGTCCGACATTTACCTGTTCCAGACTCATGGTTGGGAAAACTTTACCGTCAGGCGCAAGTCCTTTGTAGCGTTCCATAATCTGAATGGGGATATTGAGCAGCTTTACATGGAAGCCTGTTTTTGTTTTCTGCCTGTCGGCTGAAATCCAGCGGCTGCCGTCTTCATCGGTAATGACTTCTTTCCATACAAGTTTTTTCAGGTCGGCGTATGACAAACCCGTAAAGGTTGAAAAAACGAACATGTCGCGGACAAACCCCTGTGTGGCAAATTGCAGTGGCGTAGAAACAAGCCTGTCGAGTTCGGCGGTGGTCAGCGACCTGTCCTGAACCTCCGGCTTGTCTGTATGAAAATCCCCGAACGGCGGGTGTGTAATCAAATTCCGGCGCATGGCTAAAAGGGCTGTTTTGTTCAGCATGGTAACCCTTGCCCTTACCGTCCGCAAGTTCATCCGGCGGCTTACCTGCAACCAGTAAACAAATGCTTCAACAAAAGGCAAATCCAGTTCGTTCAGCGGAATATCCCTGACATGGTACTTTTCGCGAAGGAACTGTTTCATTTCCCTGTGGAATACTTCATGTTGAATGTAGGTGGAATAAGCCCTGTCGATACCGATGCGTGAATGGAAGTCCCGCATCATTTCCTCAAAAAGCACAAGCAATGTTTTTTGCGTAGATGCGATTCCCTGAAAGGCATTTTTGACTTCCAAAGCCGATACTTTTCCTGTCCGTTTAAGGATTTCCGAATAGTGGCTGTGAATCAGCAGATTGATTTTGTTAATTGCCCTGTTCAGTTCAATAGCGATATGGCTTTTGCCAATTGCCCGACCTGATTTAACATGCCACAGGCGTTCTTCCACTTTCAGTTTGGTACTGAACTGTGCGATGCTGCGCCCGATGATGATTTTGCCGACAATGGGATACGCCGGACTGTCATCAGCGGCATTTTTCTGTTCTCTTTTCTCTCGTTTAAGGTAAAACGATACCTTTAAATTTTCGCTCATAAAACTCACTTTTTTAAGATGTTAAAATTACTTCATTTGTGAGTTATCTGAACAATGTAAACGGCAGACAAACAATGCTGTAACAAGCCAACTGACGACACCGTTTTGCCGGATTTTGCGCCGTTTCTAATGGGTAACGGATAAGAAACGGAACGTTTGCTTTAACCTGCCGAAATCGGCATTTTTGTTACCCGGCAACCGAAGACACTTAAAGCCAACTGATACTGACTTCCAATATGTTACCGTGTTTTTCCTTCTCTTTCTTTTTCAACGGCTTGTATTTTGAGAACCTCAAAATATTTTCAGTGCCTGAAAATCACTTGCTCTTGCAGAGGGCAAAACGCTTCCGAAGTCAGCATTTTTATTTAATTCCAGATACAATAATCTCATAAATTTTATACCAATAAAAGAACGCTTCGGGATTGGATTTTTTGAGTTTATTCAATTTGGTATTTAACGGCTCGCCAATCGTCCGATCTTTTAACTGTTGTATATTGTCCAATTTGTCAATAGTACGAACATTATGTTTTATCAACATTGCCATATAAGCCGCTTTTGAGGCGTGAGTGATTGCTTTTTCCAAATGATAACTTTCCGAAAAAATCAGATTGACAATTCGCTGAATACCTTTTGCAGTTCATCAAAATTGCCGTTTCCATCAGTGCCACGCGAAACAATACATAGTGCTGTTTGGTAAATATCGTTCAATACATCATCGGGCGTTTGTTCCGTGTTGCGATAAGCAAGTTCGGTTTGAGCAAAATTCTGAAATGTAGATTTTACTGTTTCCATATCTGTAACTGCATCTGCCAAATTACCAATATCATACAGTTGCTTAATAATTTCCATACTCATACTGTCATCATGTTTGTAATACGGAATACCTGTAGTATTCGGTGCAAAAGCCGTCAGTTTATCGCCCAGAATATCGTCTAAACTTGGAATATTAACAAACAAAGGCGTACCTGCCATCGGGATAAAATCCGACTGTATCGGCATCGAAAGCAAATGATTGTAATTTATTTGCTCGTAAAGCACATCAAGCAACACATATTCTTCCTCTTTATTTGTTTTATGTAAAGGCGTGAAAAAGAATTTGTAATGCTCTTTTTTGATTTTGGATTGGGTTGTTCTTTGTTGCAACTCCTTTCTAATAAATCCCTGATTTTCAGCAACAACATCTAATAAAGCCTCAAAATTTTCTATTTCCTGTGGCAAAATAATATCAATATCCAATGAAAGCCGTTTGCTCGAATTGAAATGCAGCATCAATGCCGTACCGCCTTAAAAACAAAATTTATATTTTGCTTTGCCAATCCTTCCAACAGCAATAGAGCACGTACAGCCTTCTCTGCCAAGCCTTTGTCTTTGATTTTGTGTTTCTTGGACACATTCGCCAACCATTCAATTGTTATTTCTTTCTGATTAATCATATTCTATATTTTGGCACTAAATTAATTTTGCTGCCGATTATTAGTGACTGTTTTCAAGTAATTCTCAAAACTCGTTTTCTTTTTTCTTCGGTTGGCATAACGCAACATTTTACTCTGATTGACAGTATATTTACTTAGTACCTCGTTAAAAACAGTTCGCATTTCCGCGCCTTGTTGAGCGGCAAACAGCGTTTCATCGCAAAAAATATCTACCAGCATTTTTTCGATTGACAGTGTGCATACCCTCTTTACCTTTTGAATAGGGGCTTCCGAAACCAACGATTTTACAATGTAAATCATTTTATTTTCAGGCAGATATTTGTTCAAAATGTCCTGATTGGGATTAAGAAAAACAGCTAAATTCTGCTCTTTCAAAACATAAAAAACAGCTTCTGCTGATTCTTTTTCCACTTCAATCATATAATAAAATTTACCCATTTGGTGCTGCATAAATTCGTTAAACACAGAGGTATGCCACACGCAAACAGCGGTAAATGGAAATTCTTTATGGATTTTATTATACAAAGATTTCAGTTTGGGCGAGATTTCGGGAATGAATATTTTGCTGTTTCCCAAACGGAATTTACCTCTCCCCACACGCTGCAAAACACCTTTTTGCACCAATGAATAAATGCGCCAATTCACAGTTGCTGATTTTATTTGCTCGTCAGCAGAGCGGTAAAAATCAACAATATCCTTCATTTCAAAAACATCTTTATCTTTGAAGTGAATGATAAAATCGTCTATGTTTAATTTATTCATTATTGCATTTGAAATTTGCTGCAAAGATACACAAATTTTCGGCACAAAATAAAATTAGTGCCGAAAATTTGAATAATTTCTGTTTGATAAAAGCAGTTTGTACTAACTGCCAATGGTATAAATATTTAGGATTGGTCAAGCAACAATGCCAAGGTTTCAACAGACAACAGAATTGTGCAATAAAATAGATTATAACAAAAATAAAAGCTGACATTATAAATTATTTGATGTCATTTCAAAAAAATATTGTATTTTTGCCTTGAAGTTTTATGCGGCAAAGGCAAGTCAAAGATAGTCAGAAAGGACTTCTTAAACCGCCCCAAGTCGTACCCCGCAAAACCAAACAAGCGACTAATTCGCTGAATTATAGAGTTTTTCTGCATTTCTTTCAAAACTTCCTAAATTTCAAAAAAGCAATCCAATAGAATAAGTAGTAGATGTCTATGCGTTTAGCATGGATATTACTTTTCTTGGATTAAGGTTTTTACTACGACCGCACAGCATGGAGAGTGTATCCATGCTTTTTTATATCCTAAAATGGAGTTCAGCAACCATTTCAAAAACGGGGCAAGACCTGCGAAGCCGTAAGAGCAGGAGAAAATTAAATCAATATGAAAAATTTAGTTATTTTATTTTCGGGAATTAGTGGCGTATAGATTCTTATTTTACTTATAGTTGCAGGATTAGCTCTGTTTAACTGGAAATTGTGCAAATGGAAAGGTTACAGTAAATGGTGTTGGGTTGCCGCCATTGGAGGAACATTAATTTTTCCGAGCGGCGATTATTGACAAAACAGCGATGACAGAAACGTGGCGAGTAAGTCATTGGATTGGTGGAAATACCTAAGCGACACCGAGGGTGAGCCATTCTCAATATTTACACCCCCGATTTGAAACAAAAATGTGATCTTTGCAAAAATTTCAATACGATGTTTGAAAGAAATGTGATTACAGAATTGGAACAATGGGCTGCGAACAGCAAGCGCAAACCATTGATATTTTGAAGTAAAATCGGGACATAACGCCCACCTCAAATCGCTGCACCTGTTCATGGACGAATGTCCTCACAATTGGGCGGTTAGAGTTTGGTCGCAGCCGTTTTCAATTGACAAAGTGAAAACGCAGGCAGGCAAGGAATTTAATCTTATCAATCTGCCGTTTTATTATGTCGGCGTGTTGGAAAAGGTTTTGGAAACACTTACCCCAATTTAAATCGCATCACCACTTCGCCCGTTTCTCTGTCAATCTCAATTTTCTGATTTTCCAACCCAATATCTTTCCCTGTGGACATTTTGAACAGACCGGCTAAGAATTGCATTCCGCTATTCATCACTTGTTCTATTTCGGCGGATTTTTTTTCGGTTTCAATTCTTTCCTGCTCTTTTTGTTGCTCTTCTTGTTCTTCAAATAATTCAAGTTGCACAACATCGGACGAATCGGCAACAAGTTCTGTTGCTGGGGTTTCAATCAGTTGATTTTCGGATAAATCGTCCTCTTTTTGCTCTGCTCTGAGTTCCTGTTCCTTAATCATCGCTTCTATCTGCTGAATAAACTGCGAACGCCCTTTGCTGGAAAAATCGACGTAATTCGTTGTATTTTTATCCGAAAGAACACCGTCAAACAGGTTTTGTTTTACCAACAATCCGGCGGCAATATTTTGTTCTATTGAGAATCGGGTAATAAAATTGTAGATAGTCAGTTTGTGGCTCTTTTGCCCCAGGCGGTCGATGCGTCCGATGCGTTGATTTTTCTTGGCAGGATTCCAAGGAAGTTCAAAATTAATCAGAATATCAGCTACTTGCAAGTTCAAACCGGCGCCTCCGGCTTCGGTCGAAAGAAAAATTTTACATTCGGGCGTTGTTTCAAACTTGCGAATGAGTTCGCCGCGTAAATGGACGGGAATTTTCCCGTTCAATTCCACAAAACCAATATTATTTTCCCGCAAAAGTTGTCCTATCAACTTGTGTACTTTTACCCATTCCGAAAAAATAATAATCTTGCGGTTGGTATTTTGAATATCCAATTTCTCGAACAAAATATCGCGCAATTCTTCTAACTTGGGCGATTCATTGGTTTCATCGTCAATCAGATAAGTTGAATCGCAGACCATTCGGGCGCTGTTGAGCAGTAAAGTCAGTTTTTGCAAATCGTAAGGCGTCAGGAATTTCTTACGGATAATTTGAGAAATGCCTTGCATATAACCGGCATGATATTCGCTTTGCATGGGCGACAGTTTTACCGGGACATCTATTTGTTGAACAGCAGGCAATTGACTCAAAACGGCGCTTTTTTCCCGGCGAATAAGAATGTGAGAAAGTTTTTCGTTCAACGGATTTAAATCATAATAACCGTTGATTTTATTCGGTTTTTCGGGGTCGAAAAGGCAGTGTTGATAGGAAAATTCCCACAATGGCCCCAAGAAATACGGGTCTATCGTACTGATAATGGAGAAAATATCTATCAAACGGTTTTCAATCGGCGTACCGGTTATTACCAATACGTGCTTGTATTTCAAACGGTTGACCGAAGATGCTGTTTTCGTTTCGTAATTCTTTATTTTTTGCGCTTCGTCCAAAATCAGGAAATCGAAATCCGCTTTGTTGATTGCTAAACTGTCGCGTAAAATCGTTTCGTAATTGATGATGAAAAAGAAATAATTATCGTCCTGATATTGCTTGGCGCGTTCTTCCGGCGTTCCGGAAAGTATCAAGGCTTTTTCGTCCGTAAACTTTTCGATTTCTTTTTTCCATTGCGATTTCAGGGTAGCGGGACAGACGATTAATGTTTTGCGGAAACCGAAAACCTGTTTCTTTAAAGTTGCCGTAACAATGGCTTGAATCGTTTTCCCAAGTCCCATTTCATCGGCGATAATCGCGGCTTTGCGGAAAAGGGCGAACTTCACGCCTTCCGTTTGGTAGGGGAAAAGTTGTGCGTGTGCGGATGAAAAATCGATTTCCTGTTTTTTCTGTAATTCATTCAACATCAATTCTTCATAGCGGCGTTCCACTTTTTCTTTTACTTCCGGACGAATGCAAATCGTTTCATAATTCGTCGCTTCCTCAATAAACTGTAAAAACGTTTCCACCTCCGAATCTTCAATGCAGGTCGATTTTTTAAAGAACTTGGAAATCAGCAGTTTTTCGTCCAACGGCATTTCGCCTTCGTAATGCCACGATATTTTATAGTCATTCAGCGGGTCGCAATAAATCTCAATAAAGGGATATATTTTCGATAATCGGTTATACAATGCTTTGTCTTCCTTCAATTTACGAAATGCATACATAATGTGTTTCGTAGTTCCGAGTTTATTGAGTCGGGAGTCGGAACTGTCGCTGTATCCGGTTTCGTTTTCAAAATCGCGGAGGAAAATCTTGTAGCGAATGCCTTTTTCGTTGGTCAGGATATGGTCGCCGAAGACATTATCCGCCCATTTAATCCGGTAATCCGCTTTTTCGGCTTTCATCCACCGTTCGTTCAGCACCCGTTTAATCATGCCTTGACGGGAATATTTTTTGTGTTCCGTAATGTCTTTGGGTTGCAATTGTTTCAATTCCGTATCGTATTGAAGCAGACAAGAATATGTGTAGCGATTCCATCCGGTACGTTCGCCGTCACATTCGGGAACGATATGAAGGTTGTTGCCATCGTTATCAAAAATAAGAGAAACTTCCATTTGCTTGCCGTCGTCTATAACCATAAAATCAATAGAAACAGCCGATTGCGATAAAATGGTGCAATCGTTGTTGTTAAATAAGATTTCGCCGTGAGCCAATTCGGTTGGGAGTAATGCCTTTTTTACGTCTTCAATTAGGGAAGCGAGATTATTCATTGATATTGTTGTTTTTAGGATTTTTTAATTTTAAAGTGCAAAGATAGCATTTCTCTTTCAAACATAAAAAAATTAAGGCGCTTTTCTGTACCAAAAGGTTACAATCTGTGCTGAATGTGGCTGCCGTCGAAGGTCGCTATTTTTTTGTATGGCAACGGATTGATTCAATTTATTATCAGATATTCCTTCGGTTGCTCAGATGCGAAAAGGAGTTATTTGTTGGGACTTTACGCGGTAGCCGATGGAAATAATGGCATCCATAAATTCCTCCGCATCCAAGTAGGCGAACAAACTTATATGGCGAGTCTGTTTTTATTGATGGGCAAAAGTCATTTAGCTGTACCGGATTACACGACTCTTTGCCGCCGTCAAAAGAATCTTCCGGTCGAAATACAAAAGCGGTTGGAATCGGGAGAAAACCTGGAGATAGCGATAGAGATGAAAATTTATATGGACAAAGGTAATAACTTTTTTGAATTTACAATTGTATTATTGAAATATTATCATTAATTTTGTACCGTTATCATATATTATGATAATAGGTCAATAATAATAGTATATTGTGAGAGAAAAGAAAGTATCCATACTCGGTGCCAAAATAGAACTTGTTTCAATTCCACAAAATGAGTTAAAGGGACTTAATACAGATATGCTATTGAGATTCTTTTATTATGAGGCAACGTTTCATAATCAAGCGATTTGCATAGTCCGGGCAAAGAATAATGAGGTTTATACGCCCTTAAAATATAGAAAGATTACCGAACAAATTGAACAGGCTGTCTGTAAGCCGGTAGTCCTTTTGTTGGATGGGATAAACTACCACGAAAGAGAACGATTGATTAATCAGGGCGTATATTTCATAATTTCAGATAAATATGCTTTTTTGCCGACACTAATTGCCAATGTGAGGGCGAATAAAAAGGGGAAATTACCTCAGAAACTGATACCTGCCGCTCAATATTTGTTATTGCATTATCTTTTGACAGACAATGAACAAGAATTTACAATTAAAGAATTACAAGAAATCATGCCCTATAATTATTTGGCTATCTCTCGTGCCGTTATCAATTTAGAAGATTGTAAATTATGCCAAACATCCAAAGATGAGGCAGGCACAAAACATATCCGTTTTGTCTATCCCAAGCGGGAATTTTTGGAAAAATCGCAAAAGTATTTGTCTTCTCCGATAAAGAAAGTTGTCTTTTCGGATTCATTGCCGAAAGCTAATTTTAGTATAAGTGGCATAAATGCCCTGTCGCACTATTCACATCTTAATCCCGAACAATATGGAAGTGTGGCTATTTGGGATAGGGATTTTCAAGTAGATGCTAAATATAATGAGATTGAAGGTAACTACCGAATTGAAATTTGGAAATAAGGGAGTATTTTCATGGCAACATTTATAGATACTTTTATAGCGCAATGTCCTACTTGTGGTAAAAAAATGGAACGTGTTGAATATTACACTGCAACAATATCTGATAAAACCAAAACAATTACATATACATGGAATCAAAAAATATCTACTATAAAAACAACTTATAAAAATATAACCTATCATATAGGTAGTTTGTGCCTTGATTGTGGTTTAGCAGAAATTAAGAAACAAGGATTGGGTATTTTAATATCGGCAGTAATTTTTTTCATTGTTGCTATTATTTGTTTTGTTGTTGGTGGCCCATTATTAGACATAACATTTATATTGCAATTTGCCTTTATATTTTTCCCCATTGCATTATATTTGGGGTATAAATATATAAAAAAGATACTTGATTTTAAACGGCTATATAAGTATGTTGGGCAACAACCAAATAGCTATATCTATTTGGGTAAAGCAGCACCATTATTAAAAAATAATCCTAATATTCCATACATTAAAAATGGATATAATATAAAATGGATAGATGGCGAGGCTGTTTTAATTAATGATGAGTTTTCAATAAAATTCTGTGAATTTGCCTCTAAGGAACACCCATTAATAAATAAAGAACAAGTTTATTTAGATACTCATACATATCGTCGATTAAAATAATATATGGTGTACGCCCCCACTTCGCATAACAAAGTGTATACGCTTCGCCGCCAGTAGGCGGCTCGGCCTCCACAAAAACGCAGTCGGCCTGCGGCCTTTGTGCATTTTTGTTCCGGCACATTTGGGGCAGGGGTCAATGCTTCGCATTGCCCTATTACCTGCCTCAAACGTCGTATAGCTTTTATCGTTATGTGCATTTGGTCTGAATTGTTTTGAAAATATAAGAAAATATATTGACAAAATGATAAAAAGAATATAAAGTAAAATATAGAAGTTTGTTTAAAGGAGAATTACGATGGAACAAAAGATTATTGAAAGAGCTGCTGAAATTATTTCGGCAACAAGGTTGAACTGTGTTTTGGCACTTATTGATTTGGATGGTTATCCATCAGCAACTACAAAAACAGTTTCAAAAGCAGATGGTATTAAATGGATGACATTCTGCACGGGGAATAACAAAATTAAAATGATAAATCAATGTGATCATGCAAGTGTTTGTTTTACTTCATCAGATCCTTTGTATAATATTACACTGGTAGGTAAAATTGAAGTGATAACTGATTTAGAAATAAAAAAAGAAATGTGGTATATCCGACTACTATGCCCTACCAACAAAATAGTGGCATCGTGGATAAATTGTCATTGTATCTGTCAATGAAAGGCGACCCTGATGCCCGGACAGAAAAAGAATTAGAATTGTTAATAGAGGGAATATGAAAATACTACGATATCGTCAATACTTGCTAATCGAATGGTTTCAATGAGACAATGAGGACGGATAAAAGAGTCCGTGTAAAACAAATCTACTTTGACACTTTCTTGTGCTGAATCTCCAACATAGTACGACCTGCCCATACCTACAATATTTATATGGTCTGGGTTGCCGTTCCACCCACCAATACAAAATCGTCAAAAATACGTCCTTGCATCAAATCAGTGAGTACCGATATTAATTTGGGATTGACCGTATTGTAAGCTAAAGATGTTCCCATACTTTATTGATTAAATTTGGTAAAGATATTTCGAAACTTCTTCACTTCCGTAAAAGCGCCTAATCTCTTCTTGTTCTGCTTGATTTCCATATTCAAAAACCCGCTCAATGACAGCCCGTTTATTTTTATCCCAATCTATGGTATGAATATCGGTATCCCAAAACACAACCGGACGTAGTTTAGATAAATCGGGTTTGTAATTAGCGGCTTCTTTTTGTTTGAGTTGACCAATTTCATAGAATACCTGAAGCATCATCAAAGAGCCTTCCTCAAAATCCAATGACTTTTCTATTTTCAAGGACAAAGGAGTATTGATTGCCCGCTTTCCATGAATAATCGCACTCATCGTTTGAGGAAATTCATCAATGGAAATGGCTAATCTTCCACTGGGTATTTTCCGTTTTTTCAACTCTCTGTCAATAACAATTCCCGGATGTAGTCCCTTGAATATCTCTAATCTCTTTTTCATATTGTTCCAAATCAACTTGCAAATATACAAAATAAATGAATATGTATAAACATTTTTGTTTAAAATTATTGTGTATTAAATATTATTACTAAATTTGTGACAAGTCGAATGCAAAAACTGCACAAAACGGGAACTGAAGCCTTTAACCGCAAAGGTTATTGACGGTCATTTGCGTAATGAAGAGGGAAATGGTGTCGGAATCATTGGCATCTATCCACTTTTGCCGGATGAAACCTGTTTGTTTTTAGCAGTTGATTTTGATGATAAAAGTTGGCAGGAAGATATTGCCGTTTTTCGTTCTGTTTGCGCGGAATTGAAAATTCCGGTAGCAATTGAGCGTTCTCGTTCGGGGAATGAAATGTCCTTTGATAAAATATTATTTCGCTTTATTCGTTAATAGTATAAATACAAATGGTTATGAAAAAAAAGAAGTTTAAGGAAAGATTAAAAAAGATGTTATTCAGAGATATCAAATTTGAGACAAAAAACTTATCAGATGAAGAATTATCTGAATATAAAAAACAATACATAGAATCAGGGAAAGATGTTATAAAAATATTTGAAAACAAAGGAACATTATGGTTAGCTATAATTTTATTAACAATGGCTATTGTATTTGAAATACTTGAATACAACAGCATACAAAGTGTACTGAGAAAAGCAATTAATAATAAAAGACAAGATCAGTTCACTTGGGGAGGATCTGTAAGAAGCGCAATAACTAGGTGGCTCAGAATTATATTAATAGCTATTTCTTATTTGTTAATTGCAATATATATTTTTAATGTTGTAAATGAATACAATTAATTAAACCGCAAAATAAAGGTTGTCAAATTGAAATGATTAAATGAACTTAAATATGAAACCAGTGTACTCGCTCTGCCGACTGCTTTCGGGAAAACGGTCATTGGCACATCGCTTATTGCGCAAAGAAAATGTAATACATTAATTTTAGTTCATTTACATACTTTATTAGACCAATGGCAGAAATCGTTGGAACAGTTTCTGGAAATTAATGAGGTTTTACCCGAAATGGAGAATAAGCGAGGGCGAAAGAAGAAACGTCCGATTATTGGTCAATTGGGTGGAGGTAAAGACAAATTGTCCGGCATCGTAGATGTAGCCATTGTGCACAGCTTGATTCACAACAATGAAGTGAATGACATCCCATCACACTCATGCAATGCGGAGCCATTCGTTATAGCGTTGATGCAAAAGCAAAAACACAAGCAAAAAAGAGGAATTTTGAACATTATATAATTCCATGTTTTACCCGATTTAGAAAACCGTTTACGCAGGATGAAACGGATTGGCACATTACACAGATATATTCAGCGCTTGTGGAAGATGATTTGCGCAATCGCCAAATAGCGACCGATTTAATTGAAGCCGTAAATGCCGGACGAACACCAATCATTCTAACCCAACGAACAGACCATGTATCTGTCTTGGCGGATTTAATCAAAAATCAATGCAATGCGCATGTTATTACACTTGTTGGCGCAGATTCGGCAAAGCAAAAACACGAAACCATGAATGCTTTGGAAAACATCCAACAAAACGACCAATTAATCATCATTGCTACAGGCAAATATGTAGGCGAAGGTTTTGATTATCCAAGATTGGACACCTTGTTTTTAGCATCGCCCATTGCATGGAAAGGCACATTGGCGCAATACGCCGGTCGTTTGCATCGCGATTATCCCGGCAAACAGGATGTGATTGCGTATGATTATGTTGACATGGAATCCATTTCTGTTATCCGAAAAGATAATCTATATCAGAAGTATGTGATTATAGATGAACGTCTTGTTTGGTACGGCAATATCGGACTTTTGAGTTTTTGGGGTTCGGAAGAAAGTATCATGCGTTTATATCCGACATTTAGTGATTAACATAACATTAGTAAATTTATTGGAGTAAATATTCATTCCCGATTCTTTAGACTGTTGACATGTCATATTTACCTGTTCAACAAAAGTATAATATCTTTTGCATTTCAGTAAAATATTATAACTTTGTAAATATATTTAGCCATCAACCGACAACGTGGTGGTTTAATCAAAAAATAAGAATATATATGGAAAGGTATGTAACACAATTAATTGAAGACTTACAAGCAGCACAAACTCTTAAAATTTCACCGATTTACACAGCGCGAGAGGATGAAATGATAAAAGGCTCTTTTGAAAAATTCTTCGGGATAGACGCTATCGTATTTCCACCTGCTGAAAGATTATCAGAATCGCAACAAATTGCTCTATCCAATGCCATTACAGCATTGTACGATGCCCATCGGTATATTTTGAATATTACGATGATAAAAGACTTGCCTGCATCGGTTTTGTATCAGTATTTGGTAAAAATGTGGACGGAAAGTCTGTATTATGTTACCGACGGTTTAGCCGGATTAGAATTTTGTGAGGATGACCCGGAAAAATGCAGTTTACGTAAATGGTGTAAAGGAACATGGTGCGAAGTGCCGGATGATTATCTACCGTCCCGGTTACGCCCGTGTACCAAAGGTAACAACCATTACCGGATTAGCCAAAGACTGGGACGAAAAGTCGCAATTGTTCCGTTCCAAATCGCACAAAGCGACCGAAAAGAACAAGGCTTTGGTCGAGATTCCCTGTGCAAATTCACGGAAGAACAGTACGGCAGGAAGTTTTCTACTTATTTCTTCAACGAGATAAGCGAGCGGTTTGTCATGGATTTTGGAGGATAATCAACAACAAATAACTACTTTTGCAATCTAAACAGTGAAGAATTAGCGTTTAGCTTATAATTCGGATGTATCCAACAGACAAGGGTCAGGACAACAAACAATTAGCTCAATCAATTATCAATGAAATGCAGGTGCAAGGATTCTTCGACGGGTTTATTGACGGGAAAACAGGAGAGGCATTGGTGGAAATCCAATTTTCCGGTGAAAAAATGAATTTCAAGATTGATATGCAAGGGGACGAAAGTTTTCAGAAATAAACCATCATTACGATTTTCTTTCGTCCACCCGAATAACAGTATTGTATGCGGTTGCCGCTTTCTCCAATTTTTGTTTCATAAATTCTACCAAATGTTGCGGTTCCAATATTTGGACGCCATCGGCATATCCGAAAAATTCACGCTGCAATTCCTGATTAATGACGACATTAATTTCAAAAACGGCGCTCCCGTCAACTAACCACTCCATCAACTGTTGCGTCTTGTGTACAGGCTTGGTTTGAATATAAGGCGCCTCTCCCCTGCTTGCCCAAAAGCGAACTTTCTCCGTTTGGGAATTAAGCCCCTTGGTTACGCCTACCAAATCATCAAAAAAAGTAGCCGGATTGAAAAAAGTATTTTCTAAAAAACGTTCATTTATTGCCGGTTCAAGACTGTGGATACGGTCGAGCGCCAGATTACGCAACGATTTGTCTTTTTTCATCACGCCGAAAACAAACCAGCGATTGCGGTATTCTTTCAATAAATAAGGATAAAAAACGACCTCGCTTGCCGAACGCGCTTTGAATGAACGGTATTTCAACAACAAGGTCTGCTTACTAACAATGGCATGATAGATGGCGTCCAGATATTCCAAGCCTTTCAGGTTTTCATTTTTCTCGAAGTCAATAACCGGAACCGTCTTTTTTCGGGTGGATGTAACATGATCTTCCAAACGGCTCACAATATCCGTCATCCCTGTAAAATACGAAAAGCCTTTGAATTGCCGCAGCACTTCTACCGCTTCCGACATGACTTTCAAATCCTGTTCGGAAAGCGGAGTGTTTGTAATGCTGTAATCCGAGTCGTCGTATTTGTAAAATTTGTTGTCATACACAACAATCGGCGCATTGTAGCCCAGTTTTTCACTGCGCATCATTTGAATATCCATTTGGACAGTGCGTTTGCAGATGCCTTTATCAATTCCTTCAAACTCGTAAAGCGCATCGGAACAGGCGTCAATCAAGTCTTCCAATGTCCACTGACGGTATCGGTTGCGAAGACAGGTATCTATGGTTTTATAACGGATTAATGCGTTTCTATTGACCGGCATAATGTTTTATTGAAAAATATTCGTTAACTCCACCCGCCCAAGCCTTATCAGCCAAAAATTACTTTCAGGCCAAAAACCACAAGCGCAATAATCAATATTATGTAAATAGCTGATGAAACAATACAACCCCAGTTTAAAGTATGTTTTTCATTCATAGCAACATCTTTTTCTTTTTTCCAGACAATCAATCTTT
>BNXY01000037.1 GCA_025999935.1 Bacteroidia bacterium
TATGCGTGTGGTCAGGATTGCAATATTATAATATCGCAAAATATGTCGCAGCTACGCAGCTCTGGATTTGTGTATGCCCTTATTACCGTGCGCTTACGCACACGGCTACAAAGATGTTGGCGCTATGCGCCTTTTCGCACAAACACCTATTTTTACTGCTGACCCGAGCTGAGTAGTAACAACCTCGTTAGAGGTTTTATAATCAATAATATTCTTTGGCAAATTGTCTGAACGGTGATTTTAATATGATTTTTGTGATTTCTATGATTGCGAAAAAATCCTGAGAATCTTTCATTCTTTAATCATACGTTGCTCAAGGCGGACTAATTAAGGTGTCTGCCTCAGGGCAAACGCATCTTAATTTGTGTTAAAAGAAGCCCGTAAGGGCTTGAATATGAAACAACGTTCGGCGGAGCCAATAACCCCCAATGAAGCGAAGCGATTGGGGGTAAGACGATACCCCTCTATTCCTGAACTCCGTAGGTGTTCAACCCTTTCAGGGTTGCCGGACAAGGGCGGTATTGTAACCCCCAGTCGCCCTATCGGGCTTCACTGGGGGTTATTGGCTCCGCCGAACGTTGTTTCATATTTAAGACCTCCGGTCTTTAACACAAATTAAGATGCGTTTACCCTGCCCCGTGTACCTCACAGCGCTGGTCATGCTCGTCCCTGTCTCCACGGTAGGGGCGTGCATCCGGAGCCGGAGGAAGAAGCGGAAACGAAGGAGGTAGTCGAAGAAAATGAAGAAAGCGGGGAGCCGGAAGACGACCGCCGGTTTCATTCGAGCAAACTGACACGGAAACGGGTGAATGCTTATTTCCGCAAGCAAAAGCCGTACTTGCAAACGGATTTTAAGATTACGGATTTGGCGGAGGCGATGGATGTAAACCGTAGCGTCATGTCGGGGTTTATCAACAAGGCGTATGGCATGCATTCCAACCGTAGCAGTATATCTGCGCTTGTCAATCGTGAGTACGGCATGAATTTCAGCCGCCTTATCAACCGCAGCCGCCTGAAGGAACTCAACCGCCTGCGCCTCTCGCCCGGCCACAGCGAAAAAGACAATCTGGAGCTTGTGCTGATGGCGGTTTTCAGCAGTTACCGGAGTTATTTGCGCGTGAAGCGGGAAGAGGACAGGATGAGTGTGCTGAAAGAGTTTTGAAATGTAACTTATCCGTAACCACGATTGTCTGAATTGATAATTAACTCCTCATTTGCAATTACTTACTCCAAAAGTGATTATTTTCAAAAAATATTACTTATCTTTGCATATCGAATTAAATTAATTCGTACTAAAAAACATAAAAAAAATAAAACTATGGCTTGGTATGTAATTGTTTTGATTGTTTCGTCGGCTTTATTTTTGTTAACAACCATTGGTTCCTTTATTTTTGGGGATATTGATTTGGATGCCGACATGGAATTTGACTCCGGATTCCTTTTAAGCGATGTTATTTCGTTCAAAGGATTGATCCATTTCGCTATTGGTTTCTCATTGGTACTGACACTGATGAAGGAAGTTACGCTCGTTTCGACCAGTGTTGGGGTAGTTACCGGAATCGTTTTTGTGGCGGTATTGTATTACCTGTATAAATTGATCTTTGAAAAACTGCAGCAACATATAAAGTACACCGATGTGATACATGATTTGGATGCGGAAGTTTATTTCTGGGACGACAAAACAAAAATCGGAGAAGTGTTTATCACGCTCGAAGGACGTCCGGTTACCATCACTTTGAATAGTCGGGATGAAACCCATTTTGAAAAAGGCCAGAAAATCAAAGTTTCCGGAACCAGACATTCCGTTTATCCAACGGATTTATAGTCTAACCCCACTGATTATCTAACTTAAATTAAATATTGAATATGGAGATTTTTGTACTTGTCGGAGTGTGTGTACTCCTCGCGGTTTTGACCATTATCGGGATATTATCCCGTTTCAGGAGATGTAAATCGGATGAAATTTTAGTCATCTACGGTAAAACAGGCGGTAATAAATCGTCGAAATGTATTCAAGGCGGAGCGGCCTTTGTCATTCCCGTATTGCAGGGTTATGCCTATATGTCGCTGAAACCCTTGCAATTTGAATGTAATTTGCAAAAAGCGTTATCTTCCCAGAACATCCGCGTAGATGTTCCGACTACCGTTACGGTAGGTATCAGCACCGAGCCGGATGTAATGCAGGCGGCTGCCGAAAGAATTTTGGGATTGGGACGTCCTGAAATTGAAGATTTGGTAAAAGATATCGTCTATGGCCAGATGAGGACGATTATCGCCGACATGACCATCGAAAAACTGAACGCCGACCGCGATGAATTTCTTGCCAAAGCAAAAGGACTGATTGATACGGAATTGCGCAAGATAGGTTTGACCTTAATCAATATCAACATCACCGATATTCGCGACGAAGCGGGATATATTGTGGCGCTGGGAAAGAAAGACCAGGCGAAAGCCATCAATCAGGCGAATGTGGAAATTTCCACCGCCGAACGCCAGGGAGAAACGGCTGTAGCCGAACAGATGAAAATCAAAAATGCCACAGTGGCCGAAACGAAACGGGAAGAGTCGGTTGCCATCGCCAACGCCGAAAGAGACAAAAGTATTTCGGTAGCCCAAGCGGAATCCGAACGGGATTCCAAAGTAGCGGAAGCCCAGAAAGACAGAGACATCAATATCGCACAATTCAATTCCCAAGCCCGTATCGGGGAAATTGAAGCCAACAAAAAAATAACTGTTTCCAACGCCGAATTGGAAGTCATCAAAGCCCAATCGCAAAGTCTGGCTTTATCGGCTGAAGAAAGAGCGATGGCGGAAATCGAAAGAAACAAAGAATTGGCGCGCAAAGAAGCGGAAGAAGCCCGCGCCAAACGTACCGAAGCAGCTTTGAAAGCCGAGCAGATTGTGCCGTCGGAAATTGCGAAACAACAAAAACTCATCGACGCTCAGGCCTACCAATTGAAATTGGAAAAGGAAGCGGAAGCCAACGCCAACCAGCAACGCATTGAAGCCCAAGGCCGCGCCGACGCTATCGCCTCTGAAGGTCGCGGTAAAGGGGAAGCCATTACCGCCGAAGGTTTAGCGCACGCCAAAGTCATCGAACAGCAGGGTTTGGCCAGAGCCGCCGCCGAAAAAGCTTCGTTGATGGCGCAAGCCGAAGGATTCCAAGCCATGGTAAAAGTAGCGGAAAACAATCCACAGGTAGCTATTCAATGGAAGATGGTGGAACAGTGGAAAGAAATCGCCGCCGAACAGGTGAAAGCATTCGAGCACATCAGCCTCGGCAATGTCAATGTGATGGACACCACCCAAGGCGGTACGCTGACCAACCTGCTCACCGGCTTGGTTTCTTCCATAGCTCCGGTTACGGACATCATGAAAACCATTCCCGGAATACCGAATGTGTTGAAAGGGAAAGATTCGGAAAAGATGGAATAAAAAAGAGCTTGTTTCATTTGCGTTCAAAAAATTGACTTTTGCAGTATGGAACTTACTTTCAATTGGAATATTTTTCCCCACTTTCAACACCCATTTTCTACTCTTTTTTAATCGCTTGTATCTTACTGTTTTACCGTGTTTATAACTCGTTTATAACCCGTTTATAACTTTTTAATAAATTTTTCCAAAAAAATAGTGGGGGATTGTGGGGAATTTCGTACTTTTACGCTGTGAAATAAACAGTTAATTATTCATGGAAAAATTCATCGGTAATATGGATGCTAAAACGGATGTAAAAGGACGGGTTTTCGTCCCGGCTACATTCCGGAAAATCCTGCAATCAGCAGGAGAAACGAGCCTTATATTGCGGATGGATATTTACAAAGATTGTTTGGTTTTGCATCCCAAATTTCAATGGGAAAATAAATTAGACCAGCTTCGGGAAAATCTGGACGAGTTTGATGAAGATGCGCAAAACACCTTCCGTCAATTCGCTTATTTGGTAGAAACGGTGGAATTAGATGCCAGCGGACGGATATTGATTCCGAAAAAATACCTGCAATCGGCGAACATTACCAATGAAGTGCGCTTCTTAGGCATGGGCGACAATATCGAATTGTGGAATCGCAGTCAGTTGGAAAAAACTATAATGAGTCCGGAAGATTTCAGAGCGAATGTACGTAAATTTTTAACAAAGCCCAAAAATGGATGAAATGCAGGCATATCATGTTCCGGTTCTTTTAGAAGAAAGTGTTGACGGCTTGAATATCCGTCCGGGAGGAATTTATGTGGACGTAACTTTCGGCGGCGGCGGTCACGCTAAAACCATTTTGACACGTTTGGAAAAAGGACGTTTGTATGGTTTTGACCAAGATGCCGATGCAGAAAAGAATGCGCTGCCCGGCGGCAAATTCACTTTTGTCAGGAGCAATTTCCGGTATCTCTCCAATTTCATGGATTGGCACGGTGTGAAAGCCATTGACGGCCTATTGGCCGACCTCGGGGTATCGTCACACCACTTCGATGACGAATCGAGAGGGTTTTCTTTCCGTTTCGACGGCGATTTGGATATGCGGATGAATAAACGGGCGGGAAAAACGGCGGCGGAAATTCTCAATACGTATTCCGAAGCGGCTTTGGCGGATGTTTTTTATTTGTACGGCGAATTGCGAAGTTCAAGGGCGATAGCGCGGGCAGTTGTGCAAACCAGAAGCCAACGGGCAATTCAGTCTGTTTCCGATTTTCTGAATATTCTCCGGCCTTTTTTCAGTCGGGAAAAAGAGAAAAAGTCTCTGGCGCAGGCATTTCAAGCTTTAAGAATCGAAACGAACGGTGAAATGGACGCCTTGAAAGAAATGTTGACACAAGCATTGGAATTACTGAAACCGGGTGGCCGGTTGGTTGTAATTACCTATCACTCATTGGAAGACCGGTTGGTTAAGAATTTTTTCAAAACCGGTAATTTTGAAGGAAAAGTGGAAAAGGATTTTTACGGGAATGTGGAAACGCCTTTTCGACCCATTAATAACAAAGTAATTGTTCCCGACGAGGCGGAAATCGAAAGAAATCCCCGTTCGAGAAGCGCTAAACTAAGAATTGTTGAAAAAAATGGAAACGAAGGAAAATAAAACGAAGAAACAGCGGTCGTGGTTTTTTCGCATCATCGGCGGAGAAATCCTGACGGAAGATTTTGTTGTCAAACAATCGAAATTGATTATTTTGATTGTATTTTTGATTATCATCTTCATCAGCAATAGGTATGCCTGTATGAAAAAACTGACGGAGATAGAAACGTTGACAACCCAATTGAAAGATATAAAATATGAAAATTTGGTTATATCTACCGAATTGACGACCCACAGTCGTCAATCGCAGATCGAAGAATTGCTAAACAGCAAAGGAATCAATCTGTCGTCGTCGAAATCGTCGGTTTATGAAATTCATAAATAAAACAGTCATGGAAAAGAAACCCGTAAATAACAAAAAAATTCAAAGGAATTATTTCATCGTCAGTTTGATTTTCGCTTTGGTAATTGTCGCTATCATTGGGAAAGCGGCTGTTACTTCTTTTGTTGAAGGCAACTTTTGGAACGATATGGGAAACCGGGCTATTCGTCCCAATGTTCCCGTTCCGGCAATGCGCGGAGATATTTATTCGGCCGATGGGGAATTGATGGCAACCACGGAATATGCTTTCCGGCTTTACATGGACTTCTGGGCGGACGGCTTGAAGGAAGATACTTTGAGAAAATACATCAAGCCGCTTTCGGTGGAATTGAATAAATTATTGCCGCAAAAATCCGGTGCGCAATATGAAACAGATATTCTGAACGGTTGGCGGCAAAGGGAAAATGAAGCGGTAAAAATAAAAAACGGAGCAGACCCGAAGATAAGAAAAAGTCGGGAATACCGCCTGAATATGGGCGACGTCAATTATTTGCAACTAAAAAAAATCCGTCAGATGCCTTTTTTCAAACAAGGTGCAAATAAATCGGGATTGTACACCCGGGAATTTGTAAAACGGACGAAACCCTACGGAACGTTGGCCTCGCGCACCATCGGCGATATTTACGGTGAATCGGACAAAGGAGGCAAAAATGGTTTGGAATTGGCATACGACTCGCTGTTAAAAGGGAAACCCGGAATAGGAACCGGTCAAAGGGTGCAAGGACGGAATATCACGGTAGTGGATGTTAAACCGGTTACGGGGAAAGATATTGTTTCTACCATAGATATTAACATACAGGATATTACGGAGAAAACCCTGTCGGAAAAATTGAGAGAATTGGATGCCGAATCCGGGACAGCCGTTGTGATGGAAGTCAAAACCGGAGAAATAAAAGCCATAACCAATATGGGTCGTGTCAGGGAAGGCGTATGGGGAGAAACCAAAAATTACGCCGTATCCGATTTGAGCGAACCGGGTTCCACTTTCAAAGTAGCATCCATGATGGTGGCGTTGGAAGATGGTTTAGTGCAGCCTGATGATCCCGTGGATGTGGGCAACGGCGTATATCAGTACGGCGGTTTCAATCTGACCGACCACAATGCCAACCGGGGCGGTTACGGTAAGATAACAGCAAGAAGAAGCATCATGTATTCATCTAATATAGGTGTAGCAAAACTCATCTTGAAAGCTTACGGAGACAATCCGGGCAAATACATTGACGGTCTTTACCGGATTGGCTTCAACAAAGATTTGGAATTGGAAATTCCGGGATATGGAAAAGCCCGTATCCGCCACCCGAAAGATTCGCCTAACACTTGGTCTAAAACCACTTTGCCATGGATGTCATTCGGTTACGAAACACAAATTCCGCCGATTTATACCCTGACTTTCTTTAATGCCATCGCCAATAATGGAAAAATGGTTAAACCCATGTTTGTAAAAGAAATATTGGAAAACGGAAAAACCAAAGAACGGAAAAAAATGCAAGTCGTCAACGAACAGATATGTTCGGACAATACCTTGGGGTTTATCCGCGAAATGTTGGATAGTGTGGTCAATCATCCGCAAGGAACCGGCAAACCGGCTCGTTCGGACTTGGTACGGATTTCAGGAAAAACCGGAACTGCCCAAATATCGCAGGGAGCAGCCGGATATAAAGCCGGCGGTTTGAGCCACCAAGTGTCTTTCTGTGGTTATTTTCCCTCCGGAGAACCCAAATATTCTTGCATCGTCGTTATCCGGAAACCTCGAAACGGCGCAGCTTCCGGTGGTTTTATGTGTGGTGCGGTTTTCAAGAAAATAGCTGAAGAAATTTATGTACGGAATATCATTTACAATCCCGAATTTGCCAAAGTGGACAGTACTTTGCCAAAAAATCCGAAAGTGAAAAGCGGATTATTCGAACATTCAAAATATGTCATGAACAAATTGGACGTCAATTATACCGACAGTTTGAACGGAAAATGGATGACTGCCCAATTGGCGGATGACAAACTGATTATACAAGACCGAAGAGTATCGGAAAATCAAGTGCCCAACGTGGTCGGCATGGGTGCGAAAGATGCCGTTTACGCTTTGGAAAGCGCCGGATTGAGTGTCAACCTGTCGGGGCGAGGAGAAGTCCGCAGTCAGTCGATAAATCCGGGAACAGCCGTAATCAAAGGACAAACAATAGCCATTCAACTTAAATAATTTGCAATATGGAACTACAAAATCTCATAAGCACATTAGATGCAGTTTCGATTACCGGCAATCCGGCAATTGCCATCGAAGGAATTCATTCCGATTCCCGGAAAATAAAACCGGGCTTCCTGTTCATAGCTGTGTCCGGAACCCAATCAGACGGGCACGATTATATCGGGAAAGCGATTGAAAACGGTGCGGTAGCCATTGTTTGCCGGATTTTACCGGAAACTATGCAAGAAGGAATAAGCTATGTCCAAACAAATGACAGCGCCGAGGCTTTGGGACGAATTGCTTCCATGTGGAACGGTGAACCGTCCAAACACCTGAAATTGGTGGGCGTAACCGGAACCAACGGCAAAACGACCATCGCCACCCTGCTTTACGATATATTCCGAAAATTAGGATACCAAACAGGATTACTTTCAACGGTTTGCAACTATATCAACGAAACTGCGGTACCGGCAACCCATACCACTCCCGATCCCATTGAATTGAACGGCTTGCTGGCGCAAATGGTTGAAGCCGGTTGCGACTACGCTTTTATGGAAGTCAGTTCCCATTCCGTCGATCAGAAAAGAATCGCCGGATTGCAATTCCAAGGAGGCATATTTACCAATTTGACCCGCGACCATTTGGATTACCACAAGACTTTCGAGGCTTACCGCGATGCGAAAAAAGGATTTTTCGACCGGCTTCCTGCCGGGGCTTTTGCGCTGACCAACAAAGACGATAAAAACGGGCTGTTCATGCTTCAAAATACAAAAGCGGAAAAACAGACTTATTCCTTGTTGGCCTTGGCCGATTTCAAGGGAAAAATCTTGGAAACGCATTTCGACGGGACATTGATGACGATTAATGAAAAAGAAGTGGCAATGCAATTTGTTGGGAAATTCAACGCTTACAATCTTTTGGCGGTTTATGGGGCGACAGTTCTTTTGGGACAAAATCCGGATGAAGTTTTGGTTTTGCTCAGTGCGCTTCATTCCGTTTCCGGCCGTTTTCAAACATTCCGTTCGCCGGAAGGCTATACAGCCATTGTCGATTACGCTCATACGCCCGATGCCTTGACCAATGTGCTGAACGCCATCCGGGAAGTGCTGAACGGCAAAGGCAATATCATTACCGTGGTGGGTTGCGGCGGAAACCGCGACAAGGGAAAGCGGCCGATTATGGCGAAAGAAGCCGTTCGGTTGAGCAATTACGTCATTCTCACATCCGATAATCCACGCTTTGAAGAACCCGACGACATTATCCGGGACATGGCTGAAGGTCTGGAAGCAACCGACAACAAGAAATCGCTGAAAATTACCGACCGAAAGGAAGCCATCCGCACCGCCTGCCTCTTGGCGCAAACCGGCGACGTTATTCTGATTGCAGGTAAAGGGCACGAGGATTATCAGGAAGTGAAAGGCTTGAAGCATCATTTTGATGACAGGGAGATAGTGCAAGAATTTTTTAAAGCATAAATTTATGAAAAATTGTAATAAAAAATTATGTTATATTATTTATTTAAATACTTAAACGAATTGGATTTCCCCGGAGCGGGCGTGTTCCATTACATTTCGTTTCGTTCGGCGGTAGCATTGGTTTTTTCGCTGATAATTTCAACCATTATCGGACGGAGGATTATCGAAAGACTTCAACGGATGCAAATCGGAGAAACCATTCGCGATTTGGGTCTGGAAGGACAAATGAAGAAGACGGGAACCCCTACCATGGGTGGAATCATTATCATTATTGCGATTATTATTCCTGTTTTGTTACTGGCTAAATTGAATAATATCTATATTATTTTGATGTTGATTACCACGGTTTGGTTGGGATGTGTCGGATTTTTAGACGATTATATCAAGGTAGTCAAAAAAAATAAAGATGGCTTAAGCGGAAAATTCAAAATAGTAGGACAAATAGGCTTGGGCTTAATTGTGGGACTGACCCTTTATTTAAGTCCGAATGCCGTGATGCGGGAAAACGTAGAAATACGAAAAAACGATGTTATCACGGATGTGGTTTACAGTCCCGAAGTGAAGTCAACACAGACGACCATCCCTTTTTTGAAGAATAACAACCTCGATTACAGGGATTTGGCTTCGTTTATGCCGAATCGCCGGACGGCTGCCACCTGGATTATTTTCGTGATTATTACGATTTTTATCGTGACCGCAGTATCGAACGGAGCCAACCTTACCGACGGATTGGATGGCTTGACAGCCGGAAGTTCGGCCATTATCGGCGTTTCGCTGGGAATACTGGCTTATGTTTCGAGTAACCTCAAGTATGCGGCTTACCTGAACATCATGTATATTCCCGGCTGCGAAGAATTATCCATTTTTGCGAGCGCATTTATCGGCGCCACCATCGGATTTCTCTGGTACAACGCTTTTCCGGCGCAAGTTTTCATGGGAGATACCGGTTCGCTCACTTTGGGCGGAATCATCGCCGTGTTTGCGATTATCATTCATAAAGAGCTGTTGTTGCCCATTTTGTGTGGTGTTTTCTTGGCAGAAAGCATTTCGGTAATGGCGCAGGTTTCTTATTTCAAATTTACCAAAAAGAAATATGGAGTAGGAAAACGCATCTTCAAAATGACGCCTTTGCACCATCATTTCCAAAAGCCGGGAAATGCCGGAATAGAGGCGCTGATTCAGAAGCCATTGATGCCGGTGCCGGAATCGAAAATTGTTGTCCGCTTTTGGTTGATTGGCATTATTTTGGCCGTATTGGCGATAGCGACACTGAAAATGAGGTAAAATATTTACATTGTGTCTGCAGTGCTGACACAATTATAATAAATTGAAAATAAAAATGAATGTTGAAATAAAAATACGAAACGAGTTTGTTTCCGATATTCGGAACATTATTACTACCACAAAGAGTAACGCTGTACGCAGTATCGATTTTGAGCGGGTAATAATGTATTGGAAATTAGGCGAACGAATTTTGGTAGAAGGACAGCAAGGAAAAGAACGGGCAGAGAGTTGGAACGTCAAATCAATTCGGGTTTATACGAGCGTTTATTAATGAGCAACGATAAAGAATACGATAAAGATTAAAATAGTATGGCACAATTTATAAACATATCCCCAAAGGAAAATTCCGGTCTAAATCTCTTTGATTTTGCTCCGCTGACCTTAAAACGTTTGGTAGTTTTGGGTGGTGGCGAAAGCGGCGCCGGCGCAGCTGTTTTGGCAAAAAAACAAGGTTTTGATGTTTTTGTTTCCGATTCGTCGGAAATAAAGCCGAAATATCGGGATATTTTGGAGAAGTACGGCATTGCTTACGAAGAAAAACAACATACGGAAGAATTAATTTTGAATGCCAACGAAGTGGTAAAAAGTCCGGGTATTCCGGATAAAGCCCCGATTGTTAAAAAACTGATTGCGCAGGAAACACCCATTGTTTCCGAAATTGAATTTGCAGGCCGATATACTTCTGCTAAAATGATTTGCATCACGGGGAGCAATGGAAAAACCACCACCACTTCGCTCATTTATCATATTTTGAAAAATGCCGGATTGAATGTGGGACTGGCGGGAAATATCGGAGACAGCTTGGCTTTGCAGGTAGCAGAAAATGATTACGATTATTATGTGATTGAATTAAGCAGTTTTCAATTGGACGGAATGTACGATTTCCGCGCCGGCATTGCTATTTTGCTGAATATTACGCCCGACCATTTGGACAGGTACAATTACAAATTTGAAAATTATGCTGCTGCAAAATTTCGGATTCTGCAAAATCAAACCGCCGAAGACGCATTCATTTATTGGAACGATGATCCGGTTTTAGAATTACGAATTAAAAATTACGAATTACGAGAGAATCATGCTACGCTTTATCCCTTTGCGGAAAAGAAAGCGCCGGGAGTGAAGGCTTATACGGAAAATAAACAGATCAATATAGAAACCCCTAAAGGTAATTTTACAATGGAAGAAGAATTAGTAGCGTTAACCGGTACACACAATCTGTACAATTCTCTGGCGGCGGGGATTGCAGCTAAATTGTTGGATATCAAGAATGAAGATATCCGTCGGTCGCTGAGTGATTTCAAGGGTGTAGAACACCGTTTGGAGAAAGTCGCCCACGTGAAAGGCGTGGAATACATCAATGATTCGAAAGCGACCAATGTCAATTCGACCTGGTATGCTTTGCAAAGTATGAAAACGCCGGTGGTTTTGATTCTGGGCGGAACCGACAAAGGGAACGACTATAAGGAAATAGAAGCATTGGTGGAAGGAAAATGCCGCGCTTTGATTTTTCTGGGAATAGACAATGCCAAGTTACACGCATTTTTTGACGGGAAAGTCGGACAAACAACCGATGCCCGTTCCATGGAGGAAGCCGTTTCGCAAGCCTACGAGATTGCGGAAAAAGGCGATACGGTATTATTGTCGCCCTGTTGCGCCAGTTTTGATTTGTTTCAAAACTACGAAGACAGAGGCAAACAGTTCAAAGATTGTGTTCGCCACCTATAATTTTCAATTTATTTATGGAATTTCTTAATAAAATTTTCAGAGGCGACCGGGTAATGTGGATGATATTCATGTTCCTGTGTCTGATTTCCATCGTGGAAGTGTACAGCGCCTCCAGCACCCTGACTTTCAGGACGGATTACTGGCGACCCATTATGAAACATACCCTATTTCTATTGGCGGGATTGGGCGTGGTGTTGTTGGTTCACAGTTGTCTCCCGAAATGGTTTTCGTTGGCGGTAATCGGTCTGCCTATTACTTGGTTTTTATTGATTGCCACTAAGCTAATCGGCTCATCAACAAACGAAGCGCAACGCTACCTTTCCGTTTTCGGATTAAGTTTTCAGCCTTCGGAACTTGCCAAATTGTGTTTAATCGGCGCTACGGCGTTTTTCCTTTCGAAATACAATCAATCGAAGAATAACATCTATTACAACATTATTCTGTGGATGTCGGCCATTACTTGCGGAATTATTCTGTTGGATAATTTTTCTACCGCCATCCTGTTGTTTTTGGTCATCGTTATCATGCTGTTTATCGGGCAGGTTCCATTCAAACAATTGTTGAAACTGGGGTTGATTTGCATTGTGGCGGGAGCGGCATTTGTCGGATTTCTCCTGTTTACGCCCAAGAACATAATGGAGCCGGTTTTCCCGAGAGGAATAACGTGGCAAGGACGTATCGACAGATTTTTGCAAGAAGATGAACCTAAAGATGGAGAATATGTGATAAACGACAAAAATTATCAAGTATCTCACGCCAATATTGCCGTTGCGCGGGGAAAATTATTTGGAAATTTACCCGGAAACAGTCGGGAGAGAGATTACCTTCCTCAGGCGTATTCCGATTTTATTTTTGCCATCATCATCGAAGAATTGGGATTGGTGGGCGGAATATTTGTGCTCGCTCTCTACGTATTTTTATTTATTCGAGCGGGAATTATCGCCGGACGATGTGAAAAATTATTTCCGAAATATTTGGTCATAGGTTGTGCATTGTTGATTGTCATACAGGCGCTTGCAAATATGGCAGTTGCCGTCAACCTGATACCGGTTACCGGACAGCCCCTGCCTTTGGTAAGCCGGGGTGGAACCTCGACTTTGGTCACATGCGCCTTTGTCGGAATTATATTGAGTGTCAGCCGTTTTGAAAATCCGAAAGGAGTCAAAAGAGAAGAAGAAATTGTAGCGGAATTGGAAGAAGCGGAACGGATTGCCGAAGAAAATAAAACGGAAACAGGAGAAGATTGGGTTGTAGCAGAAGTTTATTGAAAATGAAAGCATTAAAAATAATCATCAGCGGAGGAGGCACGGGAGGACATATTTTCCCGGCTCTATCCATTGCCAACGCCCTCAAAGCGAGGCATCCGGAAGTAGAAATCCTCTTTGTCGGAGCAGAAAACCGAATGGAGATGGAACGTGTTCCCGCAGCAGGTTATCCGATTGTGGGATTGCCCGTAGCCGGATTTGACCGCAAAAATCTCTTGAAAAATATATCCGTACTTTTTAAATTAAGTAAGAGTATGCGCCTCGCCCGGAAGACTTTGAAAGATTTCAAACCCGATATCGTTATTGGTGTGGGCGGTTATGCCAGCGGGCCTACTTTAAAGACGGCCAATCAGTTGGGAATACCGACTTTACTTCAGGAGCAAAATTCTTATGCCGGAGTAACCAATAAACTGTTAGCAAAAAAAGCCGCCAAAATTTGTGTGGCTTACGAAGGCATGGAATCCTTTTTCCCGCAGGAAAAGATTGTATTGACCGGAAATCCGGTACGGCAGGATTTGGCGTGTACGGCAGAAAAACGGCAAGAAGCTTATGCTTATTTCAATCTTGACCCGGCAAAAAAAACAATTGTGATAATCGGCGGAAGTCTTGGTGCGCGGACAATTAACGAAAGCGTTTTAGCGCAATCCCCCGAAAACAATGGTGTACAAATCATCTGGCAAACAGGGAAATATTATTATGATGAGATTGCGGATAAAACCAGCAATGACAGCAATTTACACCCAATGGCATTTATTTCTCGTATGGATTTAGCCTACTCCGTTGCCGATTTAGTCATTTCGCGTGCCGGCGCCAGTTCGATTTCCGAACTCTGCCTGTTAGGAAAAGCCGCGATTTTAGTGCCTTCGCCCAACGTAGCAGAAGACCATCAAACGAAAAATGCGTGGGCATTAGTAAAACACGATGCCGCCATTATGATTGCCGATAAAGACGCCGTTCAAGAATTAATCCCTACGGCATTGAAAGTGGTGCAAGACGAGGTGCGATTAAAAACATTAAGCGCCAATATTTTGAAATTGGCATTACCTGATTCTGCAGATAAAATTGTGGAGGAAATTGAAAAAATAATATGAAAAATTTAAACAACATAACATCGCTCTATTTCATTGGTGCAGGCGGCATTGGCATGAGCGCACTTGTTCGTTATTTTTTGGCAAATGGGAAACGGGTTGGCGGTTACGACCGGGTGGAATCGGATTTGACCCGGCAATTAAATACCGAAGGCGCTGAAATTCATTACGAAGACAATCTTGATTTGATTCCGGAAATTTACAAGGAAAAAGAACATACTTTAATCGTTCTGACTCCGGCTGTTCCAAGCGACCATTCCGAATTGGTTTATTTCCGTGAAAATGGATTTGAGATTCTCAAAAGGGCGCAAGTTCTGGGCGAAATTACCCGGACAAACCGCGGCTTGTGCGTTGCCGGAACGCATGGAAAAACCACGACTTCATCAATGATTGCCCATTTGTTGAAACAATCGAAAGTGGATTGCAACGCATTCCTCGGCGGCATCCTCAAAAATTACGACAGTAATCTTTTGTTGTCCGATAAAAGTGATTTGACGGTTATTGAGGCCGACGAATACGACCGCTCTTTCCATTGGCTAACGCCTTATATGGCAGTGATTACATCGGTAGCTCCCGACCATCTGGATATTTACGGAACAGAAGGAGAATATCGTAAATCGTTTATCCATTTCACCTCGTTGGTGCGTGAAGGCGGAACCTTGTTGATGGAGGCCGGTGTGGACATTGAACCCGAATTACAAGACGGCGTAAAATTATACACCTATTCTGCTGAATCCGCTGCGGACTTTTACGCCGAAAACATCCGTATTCAAAACGGAGAAATCTATTTTGATTTTGTTACGCCCGACAAAACCATCCAAGACATTCAATTGGGCGTACCTGTAAAAATCAACATTGTGAACGCTGTTGCGGCTTTGGCGATTGCTTACCTGAACGGCGTTTCCGATGAAGAATTGTATGCGGGGATGGCCTCTTTCCGAGGCGCCAAACGGCGGTTCGATTTCCATATCAAACGGGACGACTTGGTTTTGATAGACGATTATGCGCATCATCCCGAAGAATTGGCGGCCAGCATTTCTTCCGTCAAAGAACTGTATTCGGATAAAAAACTGACGGTCATTTTTCAGCCGCATCTGTATTCCCGCACCAACGATTTTTACCGGGAATTTGCCGCATCCTTGTCGTTAGCCGACGAGGTAATCTTGATTCCGATTTATCCGGCGCGCGAAACTCCTATTCCGGGCGTATCTTCGCAAATGATTCTGGATTTGGTAACTGTGGCGGAAAAACATTTGTACGCCAAGGCGGAATTGTTGGAAAACATCCAAAAAAGCCGATACGAAGTGTTGTTGGTAGCCGGTGCAGGCGATATCGAACTTTTGGTAGAACCCATTAAAAAAATAGTATCATGTTAAAAAATATTTTACTTGTTGTAATAGCCGGGTTATTATTTGCTTATATGACCTTTGCCGTGGCTTATCTGAATCCAAACGCCGTAAAAAATACGGTTTGCAATGATATTCAATTAGTTGTGGTCGATACTTTGGAACGTCATTACATCAACGGAAATGAGATTATCAACGCCCTGAAAAATTCCAATTTATCGCCTGTCGGAAAAGAAATTTCACTTATCAATACGGGCGCCATAGAAGACAAACTCGAAGAAAATCGTTTAATTAAGCGCGCTGAATGTTACAAGGCAGTCAATGGAACTGTGTGGATAAGAATTTACCAGCGGATACCGGTTTTGCGGGTATTTTCGACCAAGGGGAATTATTACGTGGACAATGAAGGAGAAAGAATGCCGATTCCCCGGAATTTTGCGGCTTATGTTCCGGTGGCCAGCGGCTATATCGAAAATGAATATGCACAAACCCAATTGTACGAATTTGCCTTGTTTTTGCAAAAAGACAAATTTTGGAATTCCCAGATTGAACAGATATATATTGCTCCGAACGGCGATGTAGAATTAACGCCGACTGTGGGTAATCATCAAATTATTTTGGGAAAAATAGCGGATCATCGGGAAAATTTGAATAAATTGCGGCTCTTTTACGAAAAGGGATTAGACCGGATAGGATGGAACCGGTATTCGGTTATCAACCTGAAATACAAAAACCAGGTGGTTTGTACAAAAAAAGAATAATATAAAAAAAAACAAAATATGGAAAAATTTATTGCAGCCTTGGATTTGGGCAGTTCTAAAATCATTGCCATGATTGCCCGGAAAAATTCGGACGGCGTTCTGTCTATTTTACATGTCGAAAAAATAGATTCCGAAACCGCTATCAGGCGGGGTTCTGTTCATAATTTGGATGGCGTTTCCCGGAAAATTTCCGATGTAATCAGGCGATTGAACAACCAATTGGCAACCGGGCAACCGAATCAAACGATTGAACAAGTGTATGTGGGGATTGGCGGACAAGCGCTTCATTCGGAGCAACAAATGCTGAAAAAAGAGGTGGAAGATGGCATTGTGAGTACAAAATTGATAGACACTATTGACGAAGAAGTACTTCGGAATAATCCCAAATCAGCTTTAATTCGAGAAAGTTTTCTGCCGGAATATTATTTAAATGGAGAATTGGATCCAGACCCGGTTGGAGCTGCAAGTTCTACCATTGAAGCTCGTTATCAATTGATTATGGGACGTCCTTTGTCCGATTTGAAAAAAGCCATTGAAGAAAAGGCGAGGGTTGAGGTTGCCGATATTTTTGTTACGCCTTTGGCTACTGCCGAAGCTGTATTGACGGATAAAGAAAAGGAATTGGGCTGCGCTTTGGTTGAATTTGGAGCAGGGCTTACCTACGTTTCCGTTTATAAAGATAATTTATTGAAACATTTAGCAACCATTCCCTTGGGTGGAGCAGTTATTACCAAAGATATTTGCAGTTTGGATATTTCCCAAAAAGACGCGGAAGAATTTAAAATCAATTACGGCAGCGCGTTGGCGGTAGAAGAAGACGAAGCGGAAGATGATTCCGAACAAAGCGAGGAAAAATATGAGTTGAAATTGAAAAAGGTAGTTGAAGCGCGGGTAGCGGAAATCTTGGCCAATGTGATTGAACAAATTAGTTTATCGGGATATGCGCAATCCATCGGGAAAATTGTTATTACCGGTGGTGGCGCTTCCTTAAAAGATTTACCGGAAACCATCAAAAACAAAACAGGGAAAGAAGTTCGTCTGGCAAATGCGAGAAAAAGCTTGGTTAATCAAGCTGCCGAATGGAGTCAACAACCGGCTAATGCGGCTGTGATTGGCTTGTTGGCGCTCGGTACAGTCAACTGTTTGAAGAAAAAAGAGGTGGCGCTTCCTTCTCAACAAAGGCAGCAACAAATATTTACACCGGAAGAAGTTGAAACAAAAAATTCCTTAAACGAATCACGAGAAGAAAAAGAGAAAAGAGAAAAAGAGCGGAAAGCACGGGAGAAGGCCGAAAAAGAGGAGAGAGAAAGGAAAGAAAAAGAGAGACGGGCAAAAGAGAAGGCCGAAAAGGAAGCACAGAAAGGACCAAATCTTTTTGAGCGTATCTTTAATCAATTTGAAATAGCAGCGGGAGCCTTACTGAATCCGGATGAGGAGAATACCGAGGATAAAAACAATCCTGAAAACAAGAATAATAACAAACAATAAAATAGCATCATGGCAGCAGAATTATTAAAAACAACGGAAGAAGAATTATTGAAATTCGATTTTTCGACCGAAAGTCACTCAATTATCAAAGTGATTGGCGTGGGCGGCGGCGGCGGAAATGCCGTTACGCACATGTACCGGGAAGGAATCCGAGATGTTAATTTTGTCCTTTGTAATACCGACAATCAGGCTTTACTCGAAAGCAAAGTTCCCGTGACCGTGCAATTAGGGAAAAACATTACCAAAGGTTTGGGGTCGGGAAATAAACCTGAAATTGGAGAAAAAGCCGCATTAGAAAGCGAAGAAGAAATTCGCACCTTACTTAGCGATGGAACCGAAATGGTTTTTGTTACAGCCGGAATGGGTGGCGGAACCGGAACAGGCGCCGCACCGGTCATCGCCAAAATTGCCAAAGACATGGATATTTTGACCGTTGGTATTGTGACCATTCCTTTTTTGTTGGAAAGGAAAGTTAAAATCATTCAAGCCTTGGATGGCGTAGAAAAAATGAGCAAAAATGTGGATGCTTTATTGGTTATCAACAACGAAAAATTGCGGGAAATTTATCCCATTTTGACACTGTTTGAAGGATTCAAAAAAGCGGACGATACCTTGCTGGTTGCCGCCAAAAGCATTGCTGAAATCATTACTTTACCGGGATATGTGAATCTCGACTTTGCCGATGTGAATACCACCATGAAAAACGGCGGAGTAGCCGTTATGAGTAGTGGCGAAGGAGAAGGCGAGTTCCGGCTTACAACCGCCATCAAAAATGCGCTCAATTCTCCATTGCTAAACAACAATGATATTTTTAATGCAAAAAAGATTCTGCTGAATATCTACTCTTCGGATCAAAATCCGGTAAGAATGGAAGAAATGAACGAAGTGAACGATTTCATGGAAAAATTCTCCAGCGAAATTGACGTAATCTGGGGTGCAGCCGTTGACAACACCTTAGAAGAAAAAGTGAAAATTACCATTCTTGCAACCGGATTCAGTATAGATACCATTCCGATGATGACGGACAAAAAACGCCTTGAATGGGAACGCATGACGCATGACGAACGTCAGAAATTAGAAGCCGAAGAAGCGAAGAAAGCGGCTGAAGCTGAATTAATTGAAGATAGAATTAGAAGAGCTTATGGCGAAGAAGGTTTGAAAATTATATTCGGAAAAATTCCTCCCAAACCGCATATCTTTACCTTGGAGCAATTGGACGATGACCGGATTATTGATACGGTAATCAATTCTCCGGCTTATAAACGAGATTCAAAAATTATCACTAACTTTGCATCCTAAAAAAGTAGAATCTTTCTTGTTTAAATTTTTTATATTGATAAATTTTAAAATACAAATATTATGGCATTATTATTCGACACCGTCAGCAATGACATCAAATCGGCCATGCTGGCAAAAGACAAAATCCGATTGGAAGCTCTGCGAGGCGTGAAAAAAGAGTTCTTGGAAGCCAAAACAGCCAAAGGTTCGGAAGGCGATTTGAACGACGAAACCGCAGTGAAAATCATCCAAAAAATGGTCAAACAACGCAAAGACAGCGCAACCATTTATACGGAACAAAACCGTCCGGAATTGGCGGAAAAAGAATTGGCGGAAGTTGCGGTATTGGAAGAATACCTTCCCAAACAACTGTCAGCCGAAGAGTTGGAGAAAACCATCCGGGAAATCATTACCCAAGTGGGCGCTACCTCTGCCAAAGACATGGGTAAAGTGATGGGCGCAGCAACCAAAGCGTTGGCCGGAAAAGCCGAGGGACGGCTGATTTCGGAAGCCGTGAAACGGTTGCTGGCGTAAGGTTTTATTTCCAACAATCTTGTTAATTCAGCCTTTGTTATGCCTTTTTCTCGCATAACAAAGACTGAATATTTTCTCCTATGTGTACACTTTGAGTTTAATGATTGGGAATAAGGGTACCCTCATTGCTTTTTATTATTTTTATTACCTTTGTAAAAAATTTATAATCATGGAATACATTCAGAAAATTAAATCGCCTGTCGGGATATTTACCGTATCCAGTGATGGTAAAAATATTACCGGACTTTGGATGGAAGGGCAAAAATATTTCGCACGTACGCTGGAAAAAGAGATTTGTGAAAAGGAATTACCCATATTCGCAGATGTAAAAAAATGGCTTGACATTTATTTTTCAGGCAAAGAGCCTGATTTTATGCCGCCGGTTGTATTTAAGGGTAGTCCGTTTCAACAATCGGTATGGAACAATCTTCTCGGTATTCCATACGGGAAAACGACTACTTATGGGGAAATCGCCAAAAAAATTGAATTAAACAATGACGGCAAAAAAACTTCCGCGCGGGCAGTTGGAGGCGCTGTCGGTCATAATCCAATTTCTATTTTAGCGCCCTGCCACCGGGTAATTGGGAAAAACGGCAGTCTTACAGGATATGCAGGCGGTATGGATATAAAGAAAAAACTTTTGCAATTGGAAGGAATATTGAAAAGATAAATTGTAGATAACTACTTGCATTTTCGTTGAATGAAAACATTATCTGTTATTTTGTTGCTTTTCTTTATGAATTGCAATCTTTTTGCCCAACACTCAATCAAGGTGGCAGACAAAGAGACAAAACAAGCGGTAGTCAATGCCGATGTTTATTTTTTAGATTCAAAAACCGGAACAACCACCGATAAAACCGGCGTTTTTTCCGTAAATACCAAAAATCCGGGGGTGCTTGTACAAATTTCAGCTATCGGATATAAAACTTTTGTGGGAACGCTGACGCCTCAACCCGAATCAATCGTGTATTTGGAGCCTTCCCATTTTGATTTACAGGAAGTGGTAGTTTCGGGAAACAGCTCCAAATTGCAAGGCGAGAACGTGGCCAACGTCGCTAAATTAAGCCTTGCCAATAATCCGGAAACGCAAGGACTTTCGCTGTCGCAAAAATTGGCGGGAGTAGCGGGAATCAGCAATTTCAGTACCGGCGTTGGCATCGGCAAACCGGTTATCCGGGGACTGAGCGGCAACCGGATTGCGGTTTTTTCGCAAGGCATTCGCATCGAAAATCAACAGTGGGGCGATGAACACGGTTTAGGTTTGGACGAAAACGGCTACGAACAAGTGGAAATCATCAAAGGTCCGGCTTCCCTTTTGTACGGGAGTGACGCTTTGGGCGGTGTATTGTATTTTTCCGACGAACGTTATGCCAAGGAAAACAGTGTCGAGAGCGCAATCGGTTCGGAGTACAACAGCAATACCCGGGGTTGGCGCAACAAGGGCGCTTTCAAACTTTCCAAAAATCGCTTTCATTGGAACGCTTTCGGCGGATACACCACGCACGAGGATTACGCGAACGGCAACCATAACCTTGTGCCTAACAGCCGTTTTCACACCGGCGATTTCAAAACTTTGTTGGGATATACCGGCAATAAATTTGTCAGCTCGCTGAAATACAGTTTCTTGAATGAACAATATGGTTTAACGGAAATGGAAGAAGATGCGGAGACGATAACGAACGGTCGTCAACCGGAATTACCTTATCAGGATTTGACTACCCATTTAGCCAGTTCGGAAAATACTTTTTTCTTTGACAACGAAGCCAAATTAAAATTCGATTTGGGTTATATTTTCAACAATCGCAAGGAATTTGAAAACGGGGCGGATGCCGCATTAGATATGAATTTAGGAACTTTATCATACAATGTGAAGTGGTATTCGCCGAAAATCCAAAATTGGACGTTGATTGCAGGCAGTCAAGGCATGTATCAAACCAACAAAAATCAGGGTGAAGAGGAATTAATTCCCAATGCCGCAACGACCGATGCGGGAATTTTTGCCATGGCGGATTATCATTATTCCGATAAAGCCTATTGGCAAACGGGGCTGCGCGTGGACGGGCGGCACATTGATTCGGATATTTCAAAATCGTATTTTGCTTTTAATTTTTCAACCGGCATTTTTCAACCGCTCACGAAAAACCTTTTAGCTCGCGCCAATCTTTCTTCAGGATACCGTGCGCCCAATATGTTTGAGTTGCTGAGCGACGGCGTTCACGAGGGCACAAACCGCTATGAGATAGGAAGCCCAACACTAAAAACCGAAAACAGTTATCAGATAGACGCTTCGTTGGATTATAAAAATGAACACTTTGAGCTATTTCTGAATCCCTATTTCAACTACATTCGCAATTACATTTACCTGCAACCTTCGGGCGAAACACGGGATGAACAGCCGGTTTACCATTACACCCAAGCCCATGCGTATCTCTACGGCGGCGAAACCGGATTTCATTTTCATCCGCATCCCTTGGATTGGCTGCATTTGGAAGGCTCGTACAGCGCTACTTTTGGAGAAGATGCCGGACATCAGGATTTGCCGCTCATGCCTTCGCAAAAGATAAACGCAACCATTCGCGCAAGTTTTTCGGGGAATAAAACCGCCAGTAAATTTTCAGTTTATTTGCAAGAGTTATATTCTTATACCCAAAACCGGATTGCCGAATATGAAACATCCACCGGTGCATATAATTTGATAAACGCAGGCCTGTCGTTTGAGTTTCAATTCGGTAAACAAACCATTTTATTCAATGCTGCGGTAAACAACCTTTTCAACAAAGCTTATTACGATCATTTATCGCGTTATAAATCAAACGGAATTTACAACATGGGACGGAATTTTACTTTTCGGCTGAGTCTGCCGTTTTGATTTTGAACGCGGATATGGAAGAAAAATAAATCACTTACATTATTTTTTATTTATGCAATAAAAAGGCAAGTAAAATTATCATTTGAACGAACTATTACTCTTTAAAACTTTTTATTTCGTTAAAGCAAAATTTCAGTTAAAAATATTACCTTTGCAGTGGAATATAGAAACAATATTTTTATAAACTTTATAAAACATAAATAAAATGGTAAGTTACAAAGAATTAGGCTTGGTAAACAGCCGAGAAATTTTCAAAAAAGCCTTTGAAGGAAAATATGCAATTCCGGCATTCAATTTCAACAACATGGAGCAAATGCAAGCCATCATTCAGGCTTGTGTGGAAGAAAATTCTCCGGTTATTCTTCAGGTATCCAGCGGCGCGCGTAAGTACGCCAACCAAACATTGTTGCGTTACATGGCGCAAGGCGCTGTGGAATACGCAAAAGAATTAGGTAAAAACATTCCAATCGTTCTCCACTTAGATCACGGCGCTGACTTTGAAATTTGTAAAAGTTGTGTGGATATGGGATTTTCTTCCGTAATGATTGACGGCTCACACCACTCCTACGCAGACAACATTGCGCTTACCCGCAAAGTGGTAGAATATGCACACCAACATGATGTAACCGTAGAAGGCGAATTGGGCGTATTGGCCGGTATCGAAGACGATGTAGTGGCCGAACACCACACTTATACGCAACCGGAAGAAGTGGAAGACTTCGTTTCTAAAACCGGTGTTGATTCATTGGCTATCTCTATCGGCACTTCTCACGGCGCGAACAAGTTCAAACCCGAACAATGCACCCGCAATGCCGACGGTATCTTAATCCCGCCTTCTTTGCGTTTCGACATCTTGGAAGCTTGCGAAAAACGCATTCCGGGTTTCCCGATTGTATTACACGGCGCATCTTCGGTTCCCCAACAATATGTTGCTACCATCAACCAATACGGAGGCGCTTTGAAAGATACGATTGGTATCCCTGAAGACGAATTGCGTAGGGCAGCCAAATCAGCAGTATGCAAAATTAACATCGACTCCGATGGCCGTTTGGCAATGACAGCCGCTATCCGCGAAAACTTTGCCATCCATCCGGAATGGTTCGACCCACGTCAATATTTAGGCCCGGCTCGCGAAGAATTGAAGAAACTCTATGCACACAAATGCGTACATGTATTGGGTTCTGCCGGTAAAGCATAAATACAAACAAAATTTTTATGAGGGCTGTTTCAAAAAAATTTGGTCAGCCCTCTTTTTTAAAACAAATCAATCCCATGAAATTCGGATATTTTGACGATCAACGCCGCGAGTACGTTATTACCAATCCTCAAACTCCCTGGCCTTGGATTAACTATCTGGGCAACGAGGACTTCTTTTCCTTAATTTCCAACACAGCCGGTGGGTATTCTTTCTATAAAGACGCCAAATTCCGCCGCATTACCCGTTACCGTTACAACAATGTTCCCATGGACAACGGAGGCCGTTATTTCTATATCAACGACAACGGAACGGTTTGGTCGCCGGGATGGAAACCCTGCAAAACGCCATTGGATAAATATGAATGTCGCCACGGAATGAATTATACCATCATCACGGGCGAAAAAAACGGAATCGAAGCGGAAACGCTTTTCTTTGTTCCCCTGAAAACTTGGGCGGAAGTGCAAAAAGTGAAACTTACCAATACAACCGGCGAAGTGAAACAGATTAAACTGTTCTCTTTCGCTGAATGGTGTTTGTGGAATGCGGCTACCGATATGGAAAATTTTCAGCGAAATTTCTCTACCGGAGAAGTGGAAATCGAAAATGCTGTTTTGTATCATAAAACCGAATACAAAGAACGCCGAAATCATTATGCGTATTACAGTGTAAATACGCCGATTCAAGGCTACGATACCGACCGCGAATCTTTTATCGGTTTGTATAACGAATTTCGCGACCCGCAAGCCGTCATGGCCGGGAAACCGAATAACTCCGTTGCACATGGCTGGTCGCCCATTGCCTCGCATTATCTTGAAATCGAATTGCAGCCGGGAGAAACCAAAGAATTAGTCTTTATTTTGGGATATGTGGAATATGAAAATCCGGAAGACAAATGGGAAGACAAAGGCATAATCAACAAAACGCAGGCAAAGGCAACCATCGCCCGGTTCGATACCGCCGAAAAAGTAAACGCCGCCTTCGCTGAACTCAAAGTTTATTGGGATGATTTACTGAGCGTTTATGTTCTGAAAAGCCACGAAGAAAAATTAGACCGGATGGTAAATATCTGGAATCAATACCAGTGCATGATTACGTTCAACTTCTCGCGTTCTGCTTCTTTCTTTGAATCCGGCATAGGCCGAGGCATGGGATTTCGCGATTCCAACCAAGATTTGGTGGGATTCGTGCACCAAATTCCGGCGCGCGCCCGTCAAAGAATCATTGATATCGCCTCTACGCAATTCAGCGACGGCGGTTGTTATCATCAATACCAACCGCTCACGAAACGGGGAAACAACGACATCGGCGGCGGTTTCAACGACGACCCGATGTGGCTGATTTTCGGAACAGTCGCTTACCTGAAAGAAACCGGTGATTTCTCCATTCTCGACGAACCTGTTCCTTTTGATAATCAGGAAGGTTCGGAAAAATCGCTTTTCCACCACTTAACCGTTTCGTTCAACCATGTAATCCATAATTTAGGCCCGCATTTGCTCCCGCTTATCGGTCGCGCCGACTGGAACGATTGCCTCAACCTAAATTGCTTCTCATGGGATCCGAACGAATCTTTTCAAACCACAGAAAATAAAACCGAAGGTTCGCAAGCCGAATCTTTGATGATTGCCGGTCTGTTTATCGTTAGCGGACAAGATTATGTAAGCCTTTGCCGCCAAATCGGAAATGAAAAGGAAGCCGACCGCGCACAAAAATTCATCGACTCCATGATTGACGCCGTGAAAAAACATGGTTGGGATGGCGATTGGTACCTCCGGGCTTACGATTATTACGGCAAAAAAGTCGGCAGCAAAGAAAACGCAGAAGGCAAAATCTTTATCGAATCGCAGGGCTGGTGCGCTATGGCTAAAGTCGGTCTGGAAGAAGGATTCGTGCAGAAATCATTGGATGCCGTAAAACAATACCTCGATACGCCCAACGGCATTGTACTGAACAATCCCGCTTTTACGGAATACGTAGTCGAATATGGAGAAATATCTTCCTATCCGGCCGGATACAAGGAAAATGCCGGCATCTTCTGCCACAACAATCCTTGGATTATCATAGCCGAAGCCATCCTCGGCCGCGGCGACTATGCCTGGGATTATTTCCGGAAAATCTGTCCTTCCTACACTGAAGACATTTCCGATTTACACAAAGTGGAACCCTACGTTTATTCCCAGATGATTGCCGGAAAAGATGCGTTCAAACCCGGAGAAGCCAAAAATTCATGGCTGACTGGTACGGCGGCTTGGAACTATTACGCCATCACGCAATTTATACTCGGTATCAAACCGGATTACAAAGGCTTGGAAATCGACCCCTGTATTCCTGCCGACTGGAAAGGTTTCCAAATTATCCGTAAATTTCGCGGCGCCACCTACCATATCGAAGTCAAAAATACAGGCGTTAAGAAAGGTGTAAAAAGCATTACCGTAAACGGAAACACGGTGGAAAGAAATGTAATTCCATTGCAAGCGGCCGGTTCTGTCAATACGGTTGAAGTGGTAATGTAGGTAATCGCATTATTGATGGCCGCAAACAGTCTTTCCATCAATACTGACTACATCTCCGTCCGTTAACTCCGAGATGTCTTTTATCCATGATAAGAAGGCTTGCTCAAATTCGTCAGGATCCAATGCACTGAAAAATCGGTTAAACGTATCGTGAGTGGGGATGCCGTTGGGCAATTGCAAATATTGTCGTAACCGGGATTCTTTGGACTTGCCGTAATTTTCAATATCATTCCATGTCTCTGCCCCACAGATGACCGCCACAATGGTTATAAAGATAATATCCTCCATCAAATGCGCTTTAGTCCTGTCCACGCGAGGGTCTGTCAAATCTGTAAAATAACTAATCGGTGTTTGCATAACTCTTTTTATTATATAAACGAAGCGTTCGATAGTAACTACTCAGGTCACCTTCCGCATCCCACAATCACGAATTAATCAGATAAATAAAATATTGTTACTACTCAGCTCGGATCAGCAGTAAAAACATGTGTTTGTGCGAAAAGGCGCATAGCGCCAACATCTTTGTAGCCGTGTGCGTAAGCGCACGGTAATAAGGGCATAAACAAACCCATAGCTGCGTAGCTGCGCCACTTTTATTCGAAGAATTCAAACAA
>BNXY01000038.1 GCA_025999935.1 Bacteroidia bacterium
CATCCAAATAATTGATGTTAATATTTGCGATTTGAGCGTTATTTTTTTGAAAGAGATGCATACTTAATTGAATATTGATTATTAATCGGGTGCAAAGGTAGGAAAAAATTTTGATTCTCGCAAATAACAGCGATTCAGGGATTAAAAAAATATCGTCCACCTTAACAGCCCTCCCTTAGCAAGGGTAATACAGTCTCTTTCTCATACAATTATGAGAGTAAAAAATCAGTATGTATCACCATTGTGTCTGTATTGTAAATTTTATGAGATTGTCTATGTGATGTCAGTCTTGGATTCGGGAGCAAGACATCTCCGCCACGGTTTTCAACCTTCCATCTCAATCTTCCACCGTAACACAATTCGATAATGTTGTCTTTGGTTGGATCTATATTGGTAACATATTCAAAGTAAAACTCTTCAGGTTTTGCATCGGAGACTTTACCCGGTTTCATTTGTTTTGTTCGCTTTTCAAGGCACTGCAACCAGTGTAAGTTGTATTTGTTATGGTAAAAAATATCTTTTTGAAAGCGATATTTGCTGTCTATCCAGTTTCCATCCTTCACAGATTCCAAAAGTCCCTTCGTGAGGATACAATCCATCTGCCAGGATACAGATGGGCAAGCGTGGATACTGTTTTTTGAGTTTGGCTGCCAAACGAAGGAATGGCAGATAGAATCTTCGTAAATTAATTGTATTTTCTTTGCAATATGATTGCATTTTCTTTGCATTGTTATTGCATGAAAAACATCAAAAAAGTTCATATATTTCTTTGTAATTCAATAAATTATTACTATCTTTGTGGCAGTAAAAACAACAGCCGCAAGGCACAGTTATCACAACTTCCTTGCGGCTTTTTTTTCTAAAATATGAAAGAACACTGTAGCTAGAAGCTCAGCCTCCAACAAAGGGGCGAAAACCCCTCCTGCGCGCTCTTAGGCTGCAAATTTAGCCGGAAATATTTATTTATGCAACTTTTCTATCTGTTTTATTTTCAATTAATTATTTTTTAGCTCTGAATTGCTGCTGTTGTTTCATTTTACCTTAAAAAAACAATAAAAACGCAGAATAACCTTTGTAGAGACACAAAAATTGACATTTCTACAACAGGAAACAAAAAAACAGGATTGTCAATAATGCCAAAAAGTGTTTCCTTTGAAAAAAACGAAATTTATTGATACAACCAAAGTGTATCCGGCTGCTTGAGTCTCAATTATGTACATCCGGCGTATTTGGCATTGGCGGATGTTCGTGACGAATATAGCAAACTTTCCTGATAATACGGAGAATGTAACCGATTACAACTTGTATACAAAATAATGAACTTCGGTATCGGTTTCCTTCCGTTCATAGTGAATGGTGTATAATTTTTGAGATACTTCATCTACATATATCTTCCATGCATCCTGATCTAAAATCAGTTTCTTTATCAAATTTCCATCCCAATCAATGACATAGACTGCATCGGCGAAATAGTGCGAATCGGAATGTTCCTTCTCCGTTCGACCGCTGTATAGAGCGTAAATAAAATCATTCGTTACCGAAACAGACAGGAATCCGTTCAGATTGTCTCTCAGTATAGCAAAAGCATTGTTTTGTTTAATATATTTCGGGAAGTACGTGCTTCGAGAACAGATTTCGATCAATGACTGGTTCTCAATAGTGATTATTTTTAACAGATCGCAACGAGACGATACATATACAAACTTAGAACAATCAGGTTTCATTGCAAGCTCTCCCTGAAACAACATGAATTTGTCGAATGCATTTTCAAACTCAAATTCTTTATCTTTCATATCCGGATAGCCTAAATAATATTCCAGCATCTTACCGTTAACGCTTCTGCCAAACATGCCCTCTTGAAATAGCCCGATACAATAAAACGTAGAATCGTTTTGCTGAACAACCCGCGTTGCTCCTTCTCCGATCTTACTCCTACGGGCAGGGTATCGTTTACGATTCAGACTGTCTATTTCATAAGCATATAACGTACGAAGGCTCTGGTCGAACACTTTACATTCGGCCTTTGCGTTGTCTAAACTGATTTGAACAGGCCAATTGAGGTCGTCCGGGCCAGATCCGAACACTCCGAAATCCGAATATTTTTCGTTCGTTACAAAATTATACGCATGGAAAAAACCGTTGTCATTTCTCTCTCCGATAATTATAACCGAGTCGTAAATGCAAAATGTACCTGGCCGCAACAATTCTTCCGGTACCAATAACTCATCCGAATGAGTTATTGGTACTTCTTCTTCGAAATGATAACCGTTATCTTTTCGATCGCAGGAAGAAAAAGAAAAAACGACACAGCAACAAAGACAACACAAGAGTCGTATGTTGTTCTTCGACGCAAAGTTCGTTGTTTTCATTCTATTTACTAATTTTTTCTTCTTCCGGGCAGCTGACACTGAGGTAATTGCCAATAGCGGCACCATACACACTAAAAAATCTCTTCCAAAAAACTCATTTAAAAGAGTTATTTGGGAAAATAATGCATCTATTTTTAGTGTACACATCATGATATTATAGATTACTCAGCAAATGTATGAATTATTTTTTATCCATGCAAGAAATCTTCTGTTGTTTCATTATATTCATTTTTGCAAAAATAAATATTTTTATTTTACCACTTCAAATTTGGCGAATTTTAATAGCAGTTGCTTTTTCCCGAAGCTGTCAAATTCGACGGTCGCTTTGGCGTTTTCATTTTCTCCGGTCAATCCGACTACTTTTCCCCGGCCGAAGCGTTCGTGTTGGATGGTATTTCCAATTGAAAGATTTCCAATACTTTGATGTGTAGCAGGCGCTGTTTTTTCTTCTTCCATGCGGGATAGTTTTCTTGGGTTTGTGTACAAATCCGGCGTGGTTCTTGTTTCTCTTCCGGTTGGGTAGTTATTGCGGCGCACAGGGGATTCGAACGGAGCGATTTTTGTATCCGGTCTTTCAAAGCTTGAATCGCCCGGCGTATTCAGGTATTTTTTGTCAATGTCTTGGATGAAACGGCTTGGACGGCAGGAAAGGGATTCGCCGTTCCGGAACCGGTTTTTGGCGTAAGTCAAAATCGCGTTTTCTTCGGCGCGGGTAATGGCCACGTAAAACAAACGCCGTTCTTCTTCTATTTCTTTCGGATTGTTATTGCTTCTTTCGGAAGGGAATAGGTTTTCTTCCAAACCCACTACGAACACATTCTTAAATTCCAAACCTTTGGCGGAATGGATGGTCATCATGGTTACACGGCCGGCATTTTCATTTTTATCCGTATCTTGGTCGGTCATGAGTGAAATTTCCGCCAGAAAATCGCCCAATTTGATGTCTTGCCGTCCTTCTTCCATGCGGGTGGAGGCAAATTCATACAAGCTATTGTTCAATTCTTCGATGTTCTGGACGCGGCTTAGGCCTTCGGGTGTCCGGTCGGCATAAAGTTCTGTGACCAAACCGCTTTCCCGAATAATTTCTCCGCCTACTTCATACGCATTTTGCGTGGCATTGGCCTCGATGAATTTGCGGATCAATGATTGGAAACCTTCTAATTTTTTGGCGGTTCCGGAATTGATATTCAAATTGTAGCCCAAAGGATTGGAAATCACGTCCCAGAGGCTGACACCGTGCAAGCTTGCCGCCGAAATGATTTTGTTCAGGGTAGTATCGCCGATTCCCCTTGCGGGATAGTTGATGATGCGTTTAAAAGCCTCTTCATCATTAGGATTGGTAATTAAACGCATATAGGCAATCACATCTTTTATTTCTTTCCGTTGATAGAACGACAATCCGCCGTAGATGCAGTATGGAATATTTATCTTGCGCAGCGCTTCTTCAAAAATACGGCTTTGCGCATTGGTACGGTACAATATCGCAAAATCCTTGTGTTCATACTGATGAAGCATTCTCATTTCAGCAATTCGGCCGGCCACGTTGTACCCTTCTTCGTAATCGGAATAGGCGCTGATTACCCGGATTTTTTCGCCGACGGCATTTTCCGAAAAAACCGTTTTCGGGATTTGTTCCTTGTTTTTTTCAATCAGGGAATTGGCTGCGTTGACAATGTTTTTTGTGGAGCGGTAATTTTGCTCTAATTTAAACAATTTGCTTTCAGGATAAGTTTCCCGGAAATTCAGGATATTTCCAATGTTGGCGCCTCGGAAAGAGTAAATACTTTGGGCGTCGTCGCCAACCACGCAAACACGATGGTGGTCTGCCGCCAATTGCCGGACGATTTCGTGCTGCACCGAGTTAGTATCCTGGTACTCATCGACAAGAATGAACCGGAATTGATTCCGGTAGCGTTCGATGATTTCGGAATTTTCATTGAAAAGCATATAGGTGTACAGCAAGAGGTCGTCGAAATCCATGACGCCGGAAGTCCGGCAGCGGTTCCAATAGGTGGAATAAATATCGCAGGTGCTTTCGCGTTTTGAAAATATATCGGCGCTAATCAATTCTTTATCGCGAGCATATTCGGAAGGGGTAATCAAAGCGTTTTTTGCGTTGGAAATGCGGGCTTGGACGAATGACGGTTTATAAATTTTGTCGTCCAAGGCTTTTTCTTTGATAATGGCTTTGATAAGGTTTTTGGAGTCTTGCGCATCATAAATGGTAAAATCCGAACGATAGCCGAATTTTTCCGCTTCCCGTCGCAGGATTCTCGAGAAAATGGAGTGGAAAGTGCCCATCCACAGGCGGCGCGCCGTGTCTTCATCAACGATTGCGGCAATCCGGGATTTCATTTCTTTGGCGGCTTTATTTGTAAAAGTCAGCGCCAATATATTATAAGGAGAAATTCCTTTTTTCAGCAAGTAGGCCACTTTGTAAGTCAGCACGCGGGTTTTACCCGAACCGGCTCCGGCAATGACCAAGCTGGGGCCTTCGTTGTAGAGGACGGCATCTCGCTGGCTTTCATTGAGTTGTTGAAGAAATTGTTCCATTTTTTTTGTATTTATTGCCAATCATCGTAAATCATTAAAAACCAATCGTCTTTCGTTAGATAATCGCTATGCCTTCTTTTCCAAGAATCTTTTAGTATCTTTTTCCAATCTTTCCAATTTCCCCAATTTTTATCTTCAACCATAATTCCTTGCAGTGAATGTATGCCATAATAAACGGCTTTTGATGAATTGTGTGTGATGTATTCAATGTACCCAATATTATTTACATCTACTTGGGGAAGAACATCTAAGCCATCTTTCAATCCGGAATGAAAATCATCCGCAGGAATGGGTGTTTTGACTTGTATGTCAAGAACTCCTTTCCTTTTTTGAGACAATATATAATGTTCACGCGCCTCTGAAAGCACATAACCTTTTGCGATGCTTTTTATACCTGATATAAAGGAAGGTAAGAAAAAGGGAATAACTACAGCCATAACCGCCATCACAATGTACCTGCGTTTAATTTTTTCTAAAACTTCTTTAATTAAGCACAATAAAGTTATAATTAAAAAAATGCCGGACATGAAAAATGTTCTTTCGGGATTATATTCGATAAATATCATTGCATAGTTTGCTGCAAGGGCTGCGAGAAAATAAGCATAAACGAGATAATTAATTTTATTTTTTTGAAAATAAATTATTTCAAAACCAAGTAATATGGACAGTGTTGTGATAATTCCGCCCAGTCTAAAAAACACCCATGTATCTTTAATACAACGAACGGCCATTGATTTTAAATCGAAGGCGACATTATCCCGTACCCGGACGAGCAGATAAAAACCAACTAAAAAACCGAGTGTCCCCAAAATCTCAAACAAGGAGAATCGTTCTTGCCTGATGATTTTTACTATAAAGTAGATAGTTAGTAACGCAAATACGCCGGCTGCTGAATTTTCCATACTCCAACCGGCTAATATGCCAACAAATAGGAACAAAACGGATAAAATCTTGTTTAAGGAATAAGTCGAATTATCCGCTTTTTTTCTAAATGGTATTAAGAAAAAGAGAATAACTACAGATGTCCACAAATAATTACAACTACCTGTAAGCCAAAGAAAATTTTGTCCCCAAGCAGGGATGAAAAGCCATAAAAGAATATTTACGAACAGAAAAAGAAATGGGTGTATTTTTTTGATTGAACCGGTAACATGGTAACAAATCAAACCTACCAAAATGCCATATACGATTGTGTTGCATATATTGAATATAATTTTATCTCCAAAATACATGAACAGAAAATTGATAAAATCGACAGGGCTTCTTCCATGCCATGAGGCATACATACCGAGTGTGGAATTTATGACATCGGAGAATGAAGACAATAACCTTTCACTGGGTTCGTGCCATCCGTTGTAAACACAACTCATGATGAAATCGTCCCACCATACGGGCGTGAGTGTATTAAAAATGAAAAAACAAATAATAGGTAAAGCCACTGAAATTATTTTCGCCGAAGCTTGTATCTGTAGTTTAGTTGCGCTTTTCATAAATTTGCTTTTCGTTTTTTAGCCTCTCCCATTTTAATTGTGGATATTATCAACTTCTCTGTCTTAGCACTTCATACATCAACACAGCGGCGGCGGCCGAAACATTCAGTGAGCCAATGGTTCCCAGAATAGGAATCTTTACCATTTCGTCGCATATCCGGAGATTATCCGAAGCGATGCCTTGGTCTTCGCTTCCCAGCACCAAAGCGATTGGTGTGGTATAATCGGCGGCGGTATAGTTATTTTCCGCCTTTTCGGTAGCTGCAACAATTTTGTATCCGCAGTTTTTGAGAAATTTGATGGCGTCGGTAATGCTTGCTTCTTTGCAGACCGGCAAACTCAATAGCGCTCCGGCTGATGTTTTAACGGCGTCGGCATTGACTGAAACGCTGTTGTGGGTAGGGATGACAATCGCATCGGCTCCGGCACATTCGCAGGTGCGGGCAATGGCACCAAAATTGCGGACATCGGTCACGCCGTCCAACAAGACAACCAACGGATTTTTCCCTTCTTCGTACAAAAAAGGAACAATGTCTTCTAATTTCTGGTAAGTCACGGCGGAAATAAAGGCGATTACTCCTTGGTGATTCTTGCGGGTCAATCGGTCTAATTTTTCTTGCGGAACCCGCTGAATAGGAATATGCGTTTCCTTGACGATATTGAAGAGTTCGCGGGCTAATTCATTTTGCAAATCTCTACGCATCAATATTTTATCTACTTCTTTTCCAGCTTGCACGGCTTCAATCACAGCACGTGTGCCGAAAATCATTTCACTTTCCTTCATGTCATATTTTTTTTGGCAAAGATAAGGAAGATTTTCCAAATCATCGCCTATTTATATCGGCAATAGTTAATTATAAGAATAAAATTTTGTGTAATAATAAAATACTTCGTACATTTGCATAAAAAGACTGTAAAAGACCAACAAAGGAATATAATAAAAAAATAGATAAAACTCATGAAACAAACATTTTTAACATCAATTATCTGTATATTTGCCGTAATAAACGGTTTTGCACAAACTTTTAGTGGGGGGAACGGATCGGAAATAGCTCCTTATTTGATTTCCACCAAGGCGGATATGGAAACATTGGCCACAGCGGTAAATGCCGGAAACCCTTATTCCGGTAAATATTTTTTGTTGACAACAGATGTGCCGGGAGTAACAACGGTTATAGGGGGAAATAATAACAATTATGTTAGACCTTTTTCCGGTATTTTTGATGGAGGCGGACATACAATCCGTGTAAATATCAATATATCTTATCCTTATGTATATGCAGGCGTATTCGGATATGCTCATAACGCGATAATCAAAAATTTAGGAGTAACAGGAACTGTTTCTGCATCTTCTTCCGATTCAAATGATGCTGGAGCTGCTTATGCCACTACTTATGCCGGTGGAATTTTGGGATATGGTTCCGGCAGTTCTTGTCGAATTGAGAACTGCTACAATAATTCAAATGTTATTTCTTCTTCTTCCTATAATAATATTGGTATTAATGCGATTCATTCCGAGGCTTATGCCGGTGGAATTTCCGGATATTATGGCGGTAACGAAATACTTAATTGTTATAATTCCGGAACGGTTTCATCTTCTGTCACTGATGGAACGGTTTCTCCTGCACCCACTACTGTTCCCTTGTACACAGACACGTACACCGGCGGAATTTCCGGATATCTTACAAATCCGGATAACACGGTTCATGCTAAAATTACCAATTGCCACAATACGGGAAATCTAACTTCCTACCCGGCCTTAACAAATGGATATGCATATATCGGCGGAATTTGCGGATATTTAAACGGGATACAGGCAACAATTAGTAATAGTTTTTCTGCAAATGCGGTAATTACAAATAGCGGATCTTCCAACGCAGGAAGACTTGTCGGTTTCCTATCCGGAGTCGGAATAGTCGCCAATTGCCATGCTTTATCTTCGATGTCGGTAAACGGCGCTATAATCAGTAGTACAAATGAAGCGGGGAAAGATGGGAAAGACGAGCCATTATCCGCTTTTAAAACGGCAACATTTATAACAGGGACTTTAGGCTGGAATACCTCTAATATTTGGACAATGTCCAACGCCGAATCCGACAATCAGGGATTTCCCATTTTGGCTAATGTTATACCATCTAATCCGATAACTATTATACCCCTTACTATTGCAGGAATTACTATTGCCGACAAAGAATATGACGCGACAACGGCAGCAACCGTAAGTGAATGGGGAAAGTTGGTCGGCGTGGTTGACGGAGATGTTGTGTTGATTAACTCAACCGGTGTTACCGCTTCATTTGATAATAAAAATGTTGGAACAGGGAAAACAGTGACATTGAGTGGAAATATCCAACTTTCCGGCGCGGATGCAGGTAATTATATTTTAACGCAGCCAACAGGATTGACGGCCAATATCACTCCAAGATCATCTGCAGGAAAGGCGCTTACCATTTCCGAGCTTAGCATCGCCTCCAAAGAATATGACGGAACAACCGCTGCAACAATAAGTAATTCGGGAACATTAACTGGAGTGCTTGCCGGAGATAATGTAACCTATAGCATAACCGGTATTACCGCTTCTTTCAATGATAAAAATGCGGGAAATAATAAGCCGGTAACATTGAACAGAAACATTACCCTTTCCGGCGCAGATGCGGGAAATTATGCATTGATACAACCAACATTGGCTGCTAATATTACCACCAAGAAAATTACGGTTACCGCAGATCCTCAAAGTAAAATGTATGGAAGAGCGGAACCTTCACTTACCTATACCCACACTCCAGATTTATTCGCCGGTGATGTATTTACCGGAAGTTTGACGCGAGAATCGGGAGAAGATATGGGAACATACAATATTCTGCAAGGTACTTTGTCTGCCGGAAACAACTATACGATTGATTTCAAAGGAGCGTTATTTACCATCTTCGGAAGCCCTGTGACAGAATTGACCGAATTGCTTGTCAATAATGAACCGGTTGATATTTCCGATGAGGATGATATTACTTATCTCCTTACTTGCGGTGTAAGCTCGGTAAGCATTGATGCAATAACCGCAGAATATGGCGTAGCAAGCGTCAGTGGCGATGTTTTACCTTATACGTTCACTCCGACCGTTGGAGAAAATACCCTGTCGATACTTATAACTTCTCAGGATGGAGAGAATACAAAAACCTATACGGTAAAGATTATCAAACCCTTGGAAGGAGTCGTAGTACAAGTCTGGGACGATGTTTTGTCGGTTATCAATATTCCTGCCAATAATGGCGGTTATGAGTTTTCTACCTATCAATGGCAGGAAAATGGCGTAGATATGCCGGGAGAAACCCACGGAAATTTGTATCTTGCCGATAATCCGAATGCGGCCACCGCTGTTTATACCGTATCACTTACTGAGATTACCGGGCAATCCTTTCAATCTTGTCCGGTAACGCTTACAAATTCTCAGAGAATACCTTTGCGGATATATCCGAATCCGGTTCAGAATAACATCGTTGTCGAAAGTTCCAATATAAAAGCGGGTGATCGCCTGAATATTTATGATGTGAACGGGCATTTTGTTAGAACCTTTAATGCGGCCGGCAATCAGACCGAAATCAATCTGTCCGGTTTGCCCCTCGGAACTTATATATTGAAAGTGAATAACGAACAAACAAAATTATTTAAGAAATAAGTATTAATCACATGAAACCCGCATGCAAAAATTGCACCAAAGAGCATGATTAGATGCGGGTTCCATGGTTCCATAAAAAAACAAAATAATCACATGAAAATGAAAATAATATTATTATTCGGTTTATTGACAATCGTAAATTTAGTACAAGCTCAGCAAACGAAGAGTCATGAATTTAGTATAAATGCGGGAGCCGGAACGTCTGCTTTGCAATACAAACCAATTTTCGGCACGACGAATGCCGAATTGAGAGAGCGATTTGGCATCGGATATACCTATTTTTTCTCTCCCCAATGGGGAATAACCACCGGTTTGGATTTGGGCTATTACAATGCTAAAATAGATGTTAATAAAATGGATTTGGATTATTTGATACCCACTCCGCAAGGCTTAACCGATAATTTTCACCTATATGCCTCTTATTCCAATTATACGGAAAATCAAAAGGCTTCCTTCCTCCAATTGCCGGTAATGCTGCAAATGCAAACGCCGGTTCAGCGTAATTTTTTCTATATTGCAGCCGGACTTAAGTTTGGTTTTGCTTTATCCGGAACTTATGACTCATCTGCTGAAACCCTCAAAACAGTCGGTTATTCCAACTATACCGGACAATACTATGAGGATATGCCTAAATATGGTTTTGATACCTATAAAAACATAAAGGCTTCCGGAGATTTGAATTTTGACATGGCTTACTTATTGGCTTTGGAAACCGGTATGAAATGGACTTTGTCCGGTAAAACTTCGCTTTATACAGGCGTTTTTCTGGATTATGGATTGAATAATGTAAATGGATTGGCAGACCGAAATTTACTTGTTTACAATAGCAGTTCACCCAAAAACTACCAATACAACAGCATATTACAGTCGTCTCAGGGAGGTAAAAGTATGGTGGATAAAGTTGTTCCCTTCTCGGTGGGAGTAAAAATAAAATTGGGCTTGGGCTTTGGTTCGGAAGTAACTTCTAAAGCGAAAGAGCGATTGAAATCTTTGTACATTGTAAACCAGAGTTATATTAACGAAAAAGCAAGCCAAACAGAGAGAAAATTGAATGACGAAGAAGCGAAAGAAGCTGAATTGAAAGCCGCCGAATTGAGGGAAGAAAGAGCCAAAGCTGAAGAAGCGAAAGTCGAAGTGAAGAAAGTGGAAGCTGTGAAAGAAGTAAAAACAGAAAAAGCGAAAGTCGTCGTTGCCGAAGAAAGCGCGAAATCGCGATTAACACCAACGCAACGAACTATTATCGAACGGCCTGTTGGAGGATACCGGCTCAGAGAAGTTGAATTGAACGCGAGCCAGAAAACGCTCATGGTTTATCGGATAACGGTTTTAATGTCCTATCCTACGATACCGATTACCATCGAAGGACATGCCTTTGATTCGGAAAGTTCTTCCGAAAACTTTAAGTTGGGTAAAGCAAGAGCGGATAAAATGAAAGAATATTTGGTAAACAAGGGAATTGCAGCTGAACGCATCAAAACCGTAAGTAAAGGAGATACAGTACCTTTGGCGCCGGGTAGCGACAACAACAGTACTAACAGAAGGATTCAGATTATTGTACAATAATTATCCAAATGTTCTAAAGAATTATTAGGTTTATTACTGTAACCTGTTAGGTCTTGAAAACCTAACAGGTTTACTTATGTAGAGGGCAACCATTATATAAAAAATTTGTGTTGATTTGTGTATTTTGCGTAATTTGTGTTCAAAAAAGCTATTGAGACAGCCTCAATAATTCTTTGGCATTTTCGATAGCAGCGTCTGTTAATTGAGTGCCGCTCAACATCTGAGCGATTTCTTTAATGCGTTCTTCTTTGGATAATTGGCGGATACGGGTTTCCGCCAAGTCGTTGTTCTCTTCCTTGTAAACCCGGAATTGGGATTGGCCTTTGGCGGCAATCTGCGGCAAATGGCTGATGGTGATTACCTGCATACTGTCGCCCATTTGGTGCATGATGTCGCCCATTTTATCCGCTATTTCACCCGATACGCCCGTGTCGATTTCATCAAAGATGATGGTGGGGAGCGCCATGGTTCCGGCAATCAAGGCTTTGATTCCCAACATCAAACGGGAGATTTCTCCGCCCGATGCCGTTTGGGCGACAGGCTTCAATTCGCCGTTTTTGTTGGCGGAAAACAGATAGACTATTTCGTCTTTTCCGCTTGAATCGGGTTGTTCTTTCTGAGTCAGTTCAGCCGAGAAACGCATATTGGGCATGCCCAATATGCTGATTTTCTCTATCAACTGTTTTTCCAAAAGCAAGGCGGCTTCTTTTCGTGTTTTTGAAAGTGATTCAGCCTGTTGCAACAATTCCTTGTAGGCCGCAGCCGACATTTTTTCCAACTTTTCCAATTCCTCGTCGCAGTTGTCGATTGCCCGGATTTGCGCATCCAGATTATTGCGCAAGGCAATCAATGCTTCCACGCTATCCAAGCGGTGTTTTTGCTGCAAAGCATAAATCAGATCCAAGCGTGCGTTGATTTCCTGCAAGCGTTCGGGATTAAATTCCAAACCTTCCTGTCGGGAATTGATTTCTATTACCAAATCTTTCAGGTCGATATAAGCCGTTTGAATCCGTTCCGAAATTTCTTCCGAAGCGGGATAGACCTTTTGCAAGGATTGTACCTGATTCAGCGATTCTTTCAAAGCCGTAACAATGCCGGTTTCGTCGGAAGATAAAAGTTGTTCTATCCGGAAAAGGCCGGATTTTATTTCTTCTATGTGAGCCAGCGTTTTCGATTCCTGTTCCAGTGCGGTTTGTTCGCCGGTTTGCAAGCGGGCTTCTTCCAACTGTTTGAATTGAAAACGGATATAATCTTCTTCGGTTTTTTGAATATTGATTTTTTCCGCTAAATCCTTAAGTTGTTTGCGGATGGAAACGTATGCTTTGTAAGCCGAATGATATTCGTTTTTCAAATCTTTGTTTTGAGCCAATACATCCAGCGCTTGCAGTTGAAAATGATTATCAGCCAACAGCAAGTTTTGATGTTGCGAATGAATATCAATCAGGAAAGCGCCCAATTCTTTCAAATCGGTCAGACCAACCGGGCTGTCGTTGATGAAGGCGCGCGATTTTCCGGACGACCAGATTTCGCGCCGGAGAATACAGGCAGATGCATCGTATTCCAAATCTTTTTCGGTAAAAAACGGTTCCAATTGATAGGAAGAAATATCAAATATTCCCTCTATCAGGCATTTATCTTCATTTTGTTTGATGAATCGGGCATCCGCTCTTTGTCCCAGAATAAGAGAAAGGGCGCCCAGAATGATGGATTTCCCTGCGCCGGTTTCGCCGGTAATAACGGAAAATCCCGATGGAAAATCGATTTTCAATCGGGAGATAAGTGCGTAATTCTGAATAGTTAATGATTGCAGCATGGTAAATGGCTATTTTTTTAGGGGTTCTAATTTCATGGATGATGCCGGAAAAATACTCCGCAACAAATCGTAAGTATTCTTTTTCTCTTCCGGACTGGCTTTTTCCGAAAGCGAAACGATTTCGTCCAATTTACAATCGGCGAACATCTGAAGGATAATTTCCGAGTTGCGAACAGTGCGGATGTCTTTCAATATGGGTAAAGCGTTGAGAATGGTTGTTCTCGCCCGGTCGGGATTGGCAGCCATTTCATCTAAGCCTTTCCGGTGGTAGGTATAGGCTAATTCCCGAAAGGATTTCAAAGATTCATCCAAAAAAGCGTTTATGATGGACGTGCGACTTCGGTTATCATCGAATGCCGACCAACCCGACCAAGCGGAATTGGACTGCACTTGTGTGGCAATGGATTGCGCTTGCCGGTAAAAAACACTGCCGCCCGAAGATGAAAAACTATCGAAATCCAGCGCCAAAATTAAGTTGCAATAAAACGCCGTTATGGCTACCAGATTATTATTGATAGAGGTTTGAACAAATTCCAAAGACGCATTTTCCATGTATTCAAATTCAACATTGGCATCCCGGAAATTCAAAATGGAAGTCTGGTAAGATGAATTGTAAACCGGACGCCGCGCCTGAATAAACAGTTCGGCTTTGAAATTATTGTCCGAGAGTTGTTCCATGATGGTAAGCGAGAAAGTGCAATCAATCCGTTCAGTGGAAGAAAAAGTGGTACTACTCCATTGAGTTCCGTTAATAAACTGATTCAAAGCTTTTTCCATCGTTGTAAAAACGTTTTTGTTGGTGGTTTGGATGCGAGAACTATTGACCGAAACGGTGGCTTTCAGCTCCTGTGCTTCCAATTTGTAAATGGAAACAGATAACATCAAAAAAAGTAAGACGGCTTTATTCATTTTATACCAAATGTTATAATGACAGCAGTACATCGACAATGTCTTCTGCGACTGCTTTTTTTTGTTTCAACGGAAAATCCGTTTTTTCTCCTTTGGCTGTCAGGATACTTATTTTGTTTGTATCAACCTGAAAACCGGCGCCTTCGTCCTGTAATGAATTGAGGACGATAAAATCCAAGTTTTTCTTTTGCAATTTTTGCAAAGCATTTTCTACTGCGTTGTCTGTTTCTAAAGCGAAACCGGCTAAAACCTGATCGCATCGTTTCATTTTTCCCAAACCGGCTGCAATATCCGGATTGGGAACTAATTCCAGATTCAGGATTTCCCCGTTTCTTTTTATCTTCTTCTCCGAAAAACCGGCCGGTTTGTAATCGGCTACCGCGGCGCACAATATGCCGGCATCCATGTTCGGAAAAAGTTCCGTAGCTGCCTGGCGCATTTCTTCGGCAGATTCCACATCTATCCTTTTTATGGCAGGATGATTTGTAGTCAGTTGCACCGGCCCTGAGACCAAAAAAACTTCCGCACCCCGTTCAGCGCAAACTTCGGCCAAGGCAAATCCCATTTTCCCGGAGGAATAATTACTTATATAACGTACAGGATCCAACTTTTCATACGTGGGACCCGCCGTAATCAGTATTTTTTTTTTAGAAAGTTGCGTTTTTTTTTCAAAATATGCTTCCAATACAGCGACAATCGCATCCGGTTCTTCCATTCGGCCTTTGCCTTCGAGGCTGCTTGCCAGAAACCCGGTTGTCGGTTCGATGATGTAATTTCCGTACGATTTCAGTTTTTCTAAATTGCTTTGAGTGGAAGGATGGGCGTACATATCCAAATCCATAGCGGGAGCGATAAATACCGGCGCTTTCATGGATAAATAGGTTGTAATCAGCATATTGTCGGCAATTCCGTTGGCCATTTTCCCGATAGTAGAGGCCGTAGCCGGGGCAATCAGCATCAAATCCGCCCAAAGTCCTAAATCCACATGACTGTGCCAAGTTCCGTCGTTGGCGGTGAAAAATTCGCTGACCACCGGTTTTTGAGTCAAAGCCGACAGCGTGGCCGGCGTGATAAATTCTTTTCCGGCAGGCGTAATAACTATCTGAACTTCAGCGCCTCTTTTAATCAATGCGCGACAAAGGAAGGCGGCTTTATAAGCTGCAATGCTCCCCGTGACGCCCAAAACTATTTTTTTTCCGTTTAGCATAAATATTTACTTTGTAAAAAGCGCTGCAAGTTAGTGATTTTTGGTCAAACTGACAAATAAAAATCTTTCGTAAGCGCAATATATTCCTCGCTATAAATCTTTTGGGATTTTTCGATGTAGATTTCATTTTCCTGTAAATCCGTTTTGTGAGGGGAATATTCCAGCAAAACCCGCTTGGCCGGCTGATTCGGGATGGATAGTACGACGGTTTTCCGGCAAAGGAACAGTTGATTTTCCACCGCCAAGATATTGGCATTTTCCAAATTTTCAAAAGGCAGAATCAAAGCTAATTTTCCTTGCGGATTCAATATGGTAGCGCTTTTTCCGATTAAATCGGCCAAAGTAAGACTGTCGTTATGCCGGGCAAAATTGCGATTTTTGTCGGGCGATTTCAGCGAATGGGTAAAGTAGGGTGGATTGGAAACCAACAAATCGTATTTAAAAGATGGTAAAAAATCCTGAAAAACCTGTTCTTCAATTGTTAACCGGTCGTGAAAAGGAGAATTTTCAAAATTGATTTTTGCTTGCTTGCAGGCATTAGCATTGATATCTATGGCATTGATAAAAGCCTTGGAACGCTGGGCTAACATCAACGCAATCAACCCGGAACCGGTTCCAATATCGAGGATTTTTTTCGCATTTTCCACATCCGCCCAAGCACCCAGCAAAACGCCGTCCGTGCCAACCTTCATGGCGCATAAATCGTGCCGGACGGTAAATTGTTTGAAATGGAAATAGGGGTTGGGCATAACATAGGATTATATGACAACAGCAGGTACAGACAACACCCCATTCGAGATATTCAGCGCAGCACTATAGCTCACATCCCGATCTAACTTATCGAAGTATCTCATTTTTAGGATATTCATTCCTTGCTATTTTTTTACATTAAACTTTGCAAAATTATACAAAATTTTCTATTTTTCCAACCATTTTTTGTACGGCCAGCGATTCAGGGATTAAAAAAATATCGTCCACCTTAACAGCCCTCCCTTAGCAAGGGTAATACAGTCTCTTTCTCATACAATTTGGATCTATATTGGTAATATATTCAAAGCAAAACTCTTCAGGTTTTGCATCGGAGACTTTACCCGGTTTCATTTGCTTTGTTTGCTTTTCAAGGCACTGCAACCAGTGTAAGTTGTATTTGTTATGATAAAAGATGTCTTTTTGAAAGCGATATTTGCTGTCTATCCAGTTTCCATCCTTCACAGATTTCAAAAGCCCCTTCGTAAGGATACAATCCATCTGCCAGGATACAGATGGGCAAGCGTGGATACTGTTTTTTAAGTTTGGCTGCCAAACGAAGGAATGGCAGATAGAATCTTCGTAAATTAATTGTATTTTCTTTGCAATATGATTGCATTTTCTTTGCATTGTTATTGCATGAAAAACATCAAAAAAATTCATATATTTCTTTGTAATTCAATAAATTATTACTATCTTTGTGGCAGTAAAAACAACAGCCGCAAGGCACAGTTATCACAACTTCCTTGCGGCTTTTTTTTCTAAAATATGAAAGAACACTGTAGCTAGAAGCTCAGCCTCCAACAAAGGGGCGAAAGCCCCTCCTGCGCGCTCTTGGACTGCAAATTTAGCCGGAAATATTTATTTATGCAACTTTTCTATCTGTTTTATTTTCAATTAATTATTTTTTAGCTCTGAATAGCTGATCCGCAATCAAAAGCGATTCCGGTTATTGAATCGTGAGTCGCAGTCAATAATTCACAAGATTTATTGATTCTTTGCCGGCTCAAATAGTCCGAGAACTTTTGGTTTTTATGCTTTCTAAAAAAACGGCTTACACTGTTGGGGCGCATGTAAATCCAAATCGAAAGAAAAACCTGGATTCCCGCGCATCGGATTGTGGATAGCGAGTGTTATCGGATTAGCGATTGTGGCCGGAAGAATGATACAGCGCTGAAATTATATCTATTTGTATAACCGATAGAATTTATAAATTAATTAAACTATTGAATAATAGTTATTAACGATATTTCATAAGGCAGAATATAATATTTATTCTTAACTTTGCAAAAAAACAATTCATTGATATGAGATTTTGGAGCGAACTTGTTTGGGTGGCAATCAACAGCATAGACCCTGATATTGTATAGTTCCTCATTTTTTATAGCCTATTCATAGCATGACAGAAACGACAAAAATAATACAAGATCCTTTGTTGGGCGAAGTTTTATTCCGGAAAAATATTCGAGCAAAAAAATACATTATCCGGATTAAACAGGATGTTGTAAATGTGACGATTCCATACAGGGGAAGCGTTAGAGAAGCTGAAAGTTTTTTTCGAAAGAACAGGGAACTGATTATCCGAAGAAAAGCCGAATTAAAGGCTCGGACTACTCAGCCTATCTTCACAGAAAATGAGGCTTTACTAAGAAAACAGGCTCAATTTTTTTTGCCGGTAAAATTAGCGGAACTCGCCCATTTGCACGGATTTATTTATGAATCTGTGCAAATAAGAAAGAGCAAAACCCGTTGGGGATCTTGCTCTTCAAAATCAGCAATCAATTTGTCTTTTTATCTGATGCTTTTGCCTCAGCATCTGATTGAATATGTATTGTTACATGAACTCTGTCATACCGTTCAATTGAACCACAGTCCCGCATTTTGGGCTTTATTGGATAAATGCACGCAAGGAAAAGCGAAAGCGCTTCGAAAAGAGATCAGGAAATATAAAATTCCTTGATTCACTTTTTATTTCTTTTTGTCGTCCGGTTTGTTTGGTTGGCCGGAACCAGACCGATCAGGACGGTTGTCCGGTCTGCCTTCCGGACGAGGCCCTCTTTCTGTTGGGTATTGATCCAGCATTTGTCTTGCGAATTGTTGTTCGGCAAAAATATAAAGCACTATTTTTTTTGCCGGAATCACTTTCGGAAATTTTACCGTATAATATTCCTGTTCCAATTTGGCTTCTTTTATTTTAGTATCTGCACACAAATTCACAAAATCTTTACATTCACTTTCCGAATGGTTTTCTTCTTTTTTATGTTGATTAAAATCACGCATTGCCTTCATTAATTGTCGGTTAAGTTCAAATTTCTTTGCCTCTAATTCATTACATAAAGGCCAAAAAACTTTGGCTTCTTCATTACTTAAATCCATTGCTTTTGTAATAAAAGCAATCCTTTTTTCTTTAAATTCTTCAAAGGCTTGTTTTCTTTTGTCGTCTTGTTGCGCAAAAAGAAGCAGATTTATTCCTGCGAATATAAACAAAAACAGTAATATTATTTTTTTCGTCTTCATTATTGATTGTTCTATTTATCTCTTAATAGCTAATTTCCGAATAACCGGCCGAATAGAATGTATCATCGTACACCAATTTGGCCAATCGATTATCGTAATAATCATAAAACTCTTCTATTTCTGACGGGGAATTGACCTCAATTCCCTCAGAAGCAAGCGTTTTAATCATTGATTGCTGGGGTGTGCCGACAAATATTTTAACCATCAGTGCAATTCCGGCAAACATGGCAGCCATATACACCCAAGGCTGCATTTGTTGCCAAAGGTTGATTGTTTTTGGGCTTTCGACAACGCGGTCGGGCAATTGCCTCATGATGTCATTCGTCAAGCCTTCAAAGTACCCTTCGGGTGTTTTGAAAGGGTCAACCTTTACTAAATCATTTAATTTTAATGTTTTTTTACTCATATTCAATCCTCCCTATACCATAGACTATTTAAACCGAAAAAAGTTTAATCACGATTCAAAAATTCTTCAATTTTTTTTGTTGCATGATGATACGATGCTTTTAAAGCGCCCACAGAGGTTCCCATTATTTCAGACATTTCTTCATAAGGTATTTCTTCGTAATAGCGTAAATTAAAAACCGCCCTTTGCTTTTCCGGCAAGGATAAAATCGCTTTTTGAAGTTTGAGTTGGATTTCATCGCCGTCAAAATATCCGTCACTTTCCAACTTGTCAACCAAAAACGCTTCCGAGTCGTTCATCGAAACGGTATTTTGCAAACGTTGTTTATTTAAAAACGTTATTGATTCATTGAATGCAATCCGATACAACCAAGTCGATAATTTGGCGTCTCCCCGAAAGAGGTCGATGTTCATCCATGCTTTTAGAAATGTATTCTGTAACAAATCGTTGGCATCATCATGAGAAACTACCATTTTCCGAATCTGGCGGTATAATTTTTCGCTATAATAAGAAACAATCAACTCAAAAGCCTTCCTTTGCAAACCCGGATCAGCGCTTCGTAATTGTCGTAATGTTTCCTCTTCGTTATATAACTTCATGCATTCAATTCAATTCAGCGACAAAAATAGTAAAAAAAAATGGCGTTTCTTTACAGATAAGCTGTTTTTTTATTAAATTATTATTTGTTTTCAAAATTCTATCTGTATTTGCATCGTATCGCATCCTAATCAGGTACTCATTATCATCTTTCGTATAACTTTATAAGTTGGGCTGTACAGGATTTCTTGGATGGAAACTGCTTTCATTCAGCGGGATCATCAATAAACTGCTATTGATTCATCCACTCCTTAAACGCGGCAACCCGCTCCCGGCTTACGATTATTTCTTCCTTTTCAGTCCGGTTGGTCAGAATAATTTTCAACCGATTCGACGAATAAGCGATGATATCCTGAATAGCGGAGAAACGGAATCATTATTCATGCCGACATAAAACGTCGCATTAAGTACGTTGCAATTGATTTTCGTTCCTTCCACAACATCTAAATTTCGCCATTTCATGGTAACATCATACACCTGAATTTCAGATGTTTTAGCTTTAATATCATTCGGTTTGAGAGCGATATATTTTTCGATATCATTGCCCTGTGCAGATACGCCATTTGTAATCAAAACAAATGCCGGAATTAAATAAATTAGCGTTTTCATATAATTTCTTTGCTTTTAATTAATAATGCTGCAAAGTAAATGGATGAAAACTAATTAAGCAATTCAAAGTTGCAGAGTCGTTGTTTTATGGGGCGGAATAGCCAATCTTCAAATACGTTATCGCTTCATCAACACCCGATACATCCGCACAAAAGTAGGTACAGGCATCCCTATATGCTTTTTGAAACGCGATGCAGCAATGGCAATCAAAGTTATCGCACCCAAAATCACGCTATATCCAAACAGTTCTTGCAGCGTATTTACCATTGGCAAATTAGATTGTGCAGCATTTTCGCCGAGCAAAGCCAAATTTTTCGATAACACGCCACTCATGGCGCGGGAATAAATTGCATCTCCGATAGGTGAAGCTATGCCCGTGCGGATAAAGCCCAATATGCAAATGACTTGAAAATAGTTTCTGAAACGAGCGGTAGCTTGCGCATAGACTGTTAGCGTAATAAAAATAACGACCTGCCCGAAACCGCAGCAAACGAGCGGCAGATAAAGTTTTTCGATATTGGTGGCGGGCGACATCAGAAAATACATCATCACCGTGTAAAACACGATAAACGACATGCCGATAAATGTAACGAGTTTTTTATGCCATTGCAGGTGGGAGAGGGTAAACCACGAAAAAACTGCGCCCAACGCCATGCCGAAAAATTCAAACCATTTGAGCGAAACCGTATTGAGCGTATCGAAATGGAGGATTGCGCCCGTAAACGTATTTTGCAAGACCGTTTTTGTCGTAAGCAGAATACCCATCAGCAGAAATACCACTAACAAATTAAGCAGATTTTTTGTTTTGAACGCATCTACTTCCAAAAAGGGGTGCCGCACGTTGAATATTCGCCAAATACTGAACGCCAATGCCAAGGTTGCCGCACCGAGTGCCACACGGATATACGCCGAATCCAACCAGTTGAGTTGATTACCGTACTGCACCACAAAGATGAGCGAAAGAATAAACGTACTCCACAACACCAGCCCCAGCCAATCGACGCCGTAGAGCGGCATTTTCGGCATCGGACGGAAGGGGCGCATCAACACGTAGGCGCACAGAATTACGACGAGCAACAAGCCAATGGCTAAAATATGCACATATCGCCAATTGTAGAAGTAAATGATGTGAGTGCTTGCAATATCAAAAACGTGAACCACGCCGAGCACAATGAAAAACACAAACGAAAGGAATACCGCGTAATTGTGTGTGGGTGCAACTTTGGGCAAAACGGACGAAAGGCACTCGAAAGCGCCGAACAGCCGCGCGAATCCTGCAATAAAACAGAGCAACACAAGCAAAGGCGTTGAATGAACGTATGGCACAATAAGGTTGCATCCAATCAACATAAGTGCAGCCGTTATCAGGCAGGTGCGGTTCGTGAAACGGAATTTCAGTCGGAATGCCACCGGGAAATACATCGTCAATCCAATCAGCATAGCGTGGCTCATCATTTTCACGTCGTTGGGCGTAATGGCGAGGCTGCCCTCCATCTGGCTCATCGCGGTAAAATACATGCCGTTGGAAAATTGGAAACACGCCAGAAACAGCATGTAAATCCAAAAACGGAACGAGTCGGGGACAAATTCCCTGAAGGACATGAAGCGAAAGGGAGTGTTTTGTTGTTGCATATTATTATTTTTTTTTAGCACGCAGATAACGCAGATTTAATGGATTTTCTCGAATTTTTCTTTTTTTGTCCCGCAGGGACAGCACTTTATTAACCGTATGCTTTAGCTTACGGATAGGCGATAACTCACTATCCCCAAAGTCCTGCAGGGACGACACTTGATTATCTGTTCCAATCACGCTCGTCGAAATCCAAGCCCATTTCCTTGATAAATGCAATATATTCATCTTTAAATGTTACTGTTTTATGGTGTTCTTGTTGATTAATTATATAATTGATTATCGTTTGTTTATCTTCCATACTTTTGGATAATGCGGCATATCCTTCACCCCATGCACATGCACGTGGTCGGGCATCGAATTGATACGATAAAGATAACCGCCTTTGTTTTTTATTATTCCCCATATTTCCTGATAGAGAAATTTCACTCTGTCGTCTGTCGGCAGCGTGAGTTCGCTTTTGTATGTGCGAACAACAGCGTGTATCAGTAAATTTACATAACTCATAATTTCATCGTATTAAGTGTCGTCCTTGCGGGACTTAAGAGTGTGTGCATTTGCCTTGTCCGTAAGCTAAAGCATACGGTTAATAAAGTGTTGTCCCTGCGGGACAGTGCGTTGCGCAATATAAGTCCTGCCAACGTGATTAGCTGCATTACTTCGTGAGTGGCGTTGTCTTTTTCCTCTTTTGTTGTCGGCGAATATTGCGACAGCATATTTTTGAAAATTGAGTTGGGCATAAATCTATTAACTTGAATTTTTTAAATGGTTTTTATTAATGGATTAAATACTTTCACAAAAACTTGTTTTGTATCGTTTGTATTGACAATGTGTTCAACCACAATTTTGAGATTATCTGCTTCTTTATCTATAAAAACTTCATTATGCCCTTTTTTAATATACCCAACAACATCTTGTCCAAATAATATCTTAATTGCATTTTTATCTTGTTTTAAGTTTTCCCTTTTAAAAGTAAATTCATCTCCTTTCTTTAGTTTACGTATATCAAAGAGTGAATGACTCAAACCAGCAATGTCTGTAATAAACGATAAGTCTTCTCGCAATTCAAAACACGCTAAAAATTCAAAATTATCATTTTGACTCATTCCTTGTGTCATTGCCAATAAATACAGTTTGTTTTCAATGTATTCATCTTGAACTCTCCAAAATTTTAATAATTCTTTTGCGTCAGAGCGTTCTATATTTATTAATCTTGTGGCAAATAAACTCAAAACATTTTTATGTTCTGTAGTTCCAACACTCAATCCAGGATAGCCCATAAAGCCATCCCTGCGTGCCTGATTTACACCATCATATAAATATCTGAAATTCACATCGTTATCTTGTTGAGTGATTTCGCCAATCATAACGCGGGGCTGACCTTTTGAATGTCGCCAAGCCAAATATATTTTACTGAATTTATTCATTGCTTTTATTTATTAAAAAGTTAATGCGTTTATCTATATTTTTGATTATAAACTTCTTGCGATTATCAGAAAGTTTATACTCATTGAATTTAATTGGAATTTTATTGTCTATGTTATTAATAAAAGTTTCAATTGAATTTTTATTATACCGTTTTCTTACATTTTCAAAAATTGGCTTCATCTCATCTTGGTAGTCCAACAAAAGAACATCAATCAATTCAAAATGGTTTAAATTTTTATCATTCCATCTAATATCAGGTTTACCCCTATTGATAAATTTATCAAATTCATCTTCATTATTTAATAAATTTATAATTTTATCTTCTGACAATTCACGACCTAAACTACTGCCGTTATCATAGAGCGGTGAAAATTTCCAGTTTTCCTCTTTATAGCGTTTTATTAATTTTTGAAATGACATTTGACCTTTAGTAATAAGAAAAATATTAATTTTAAATCTTATTTTTTTCCACCTACTCAATTTTTTGAGTATATCATCTAACAGACGGTTTGTAATTACAATCCCCCAATTTTCAGAATGTCTGTCGGTATTGCCAATTATTGTATCGAAAACAACCATTTCTAATACAGATCTTTGACAATGCTCTAAATGAATATTTTTTAACGCACCAATAATTTTTTGAAATGAATGAGTTTTCTTAAAATTCACCTGAAAATCAGGATATTTTTCTACAATAAATCCATAACCCTCGCTCAAATCTTCATTTTCGTTGTTAATAATTGATTGAGACATACAACCGATTTCTGTTCGATTGTATGCAATATTATAATCTACAACATTAAAACCGAGCAATTTGCCAATTTTAGACGCAATTATTTCCGACCAAAACTCAAACTTATAATCTTTTTTAGATTCACGCAAAGACATCTTGAAATAATACTTTTCTAACTTCGGCTTTGGAGAATAGAAAATATATTTCGTTCTTCTGCCCGAAGTATGTCTGTGGATTTCTTTTTTCCACTGCGTAACATCTATTATTTTTAATCGATTCATAAAATTACTGCAACATTGCAATTTTTATTTTTATCTAATTAGGTATTATTTACAAGATTAAAAACTCCTCCAATAACCTTAACTCTATTTTCTTCCTTCCCACCTCAATACATTGCCGAATAATCTCCAAATCAAAACTTTCAACAACCGAAAAATCAATCCGCAAATCGTCTTCCAAATACTCGCGCATTGCCTTAACGGATTGAAGGCGCAAATTGGGCGTGGTAACAATCTTGTCGCACAATGCCTTTTCGGGCGAGGCAATCAGAAAGGCGTAAGAATTGTCGATAATCTCCTGCCTGACACCAATCGGGTAATATGGGGCAGGCACTTTTACATACTCAAAATGTCCAAGCGGCGTATCGTACTGCTTGTGCAACTTTGTTGTAACCGAACGCATCGTAAAAACTCGTTCGGGAATCAATCCGTAATACGCAAGGGCTGATTCGAGCGAAATGTATGACGGTCCGTATAAATGATTTGCCACAAGTTCGGTTGAAATTTCCTGATTATGAACCTTTGGAGCAACAACATACAAATTGCGCTTTACTCTAATTACAAGCCCTTTACGCTCTAATTCAGATACCTTTTCATCGGGACGCTTCAATTCGCCATATAACGAAAATAAAATGTCCTTATTTATGGGAATAAGCCCTATGTTCTTTAATTTTTCCATTTCTGAGATAAAAAATTTCTGCAAAAATAGTGAAATTTTGATAGATAATCTGATTTTTTACGATTAACTATCAAAATTCTGCTATTTTTTCTGTGATATATTCGAAATGGTTGATTTTCTTGTTGCATAATATTAATGTTTTTTTGCACGCAGATAACGCATATTATCCGGATTTTCGCGGATTTTTTCTGTTAATTCTTTATGTTTATATTTTTCCATATCTGCGTAAATCTTAAAAATCTGCGTCATCTGCGTGCTAAAACCTTACATTCAACATTCATTCCCGAAGTCAATTGCGCAAGAATGGCGGCATCATTATTTTCCGTAAAAAGAATTTTCACCGGAATGCGCTGTTCCACTTTTACAAAATTGCCTACGGAATGGTCGGGCGAAGCGGGCGAATATTGCGCACCCGAAGCGTTGGAAATAGAAGCGACAACACCTTCAAATTTGTGCGCGGGAAAAGCATCAATTTCAATCGCTACCTTACTGCCCGGTTGAATATGCTGCATTTGCGTTTCCCGAAAATTAGCCACCACCCATTTGTCTTCATCGCTAACCACTGCAAGCAAATGTTTGCCCGGCATCACTAATTCGCCTTCCTGAATGGTTTTACGTCCGGTTTTTCCGTCGCAAGGCGCAAGGATAACCGTATATGACAAATTCAGTTTGGCGATTTCCAATGCCGCTTCGGCTATTTTTATACCCGCTTCGGTTTGGTCTAAACGTTGTGTCTGTTCGGCTTTTACGAGTGTCGTGGATTGTTTTTGGCGCACTAGCATTTCGTATTTGGCTTTCATCGCATCGTAATTCGTTTTCACGCCATCGTATTGTTGTTGGGTAACAGCCGCTTCCGCCAATAATTTTTGATAACGTAAATAATCTTTTTCCGCATTTTGAAGTAAAATCCGCATTTCTTCAATCCCTGCATCGGATACGGAAAGATTGTTTTGCGTGGTGTGAATGGTGGTTGTCATCGCCGATTTTCCGGACAAGGCATTTTGATAATCGGCTTCCGCTTGCGCCACACGCAGACGAAATTCGGCATCTTCAATGACCATCAAGGTGTCGCCTTTGCGCACTTGCTGAAATTCATCAAAGTAAATCTTTTTCAC
>BNXY01000039.1 GCA_025999935.1 Bacteroidia bacterium
TTTATAAAAATAATATCCTGCTGGCTTATACCAACAATGGACAAGTCTTCCGCTACAACACGCTGACCGACCGTTTTGACTTTCTGTTCCACCTGAGCCGTATGCTGAAAAACCGGCATTTGTATGTCGCATCCGTATATATCGACCGGCAAGGAAGTATTTGGTTGTCAACAAACTCCGGATTATATAAATACCATAACGGAGATTTTACATTGATAGATAAAGATGATTTGTTACACCTGGAGGAATATGACGAAAACCGATTCCTCTTTACGAAAGCCGGCGGAATTTGGGCGATGGATATCCAAACAGGGAATAGCAACTGCCTTTACAAAAATGACATCCTGTCTGCTATCCAGGTTTCTATGCTTTGTTACGACAAACCGATGAACCGGCTTTGGATCGGTACGATATCCAATGGTTTATTTTATTGTGATATCAACGACAAAGTTTTTCATCAGGCGTCTATCCGGTCTTTTCCCAAACAGCCGGTTCAGGCGATTAAAACTTATACCGATTCTACGCTTTTAGTCGGTATCGACGGACAAGGGATATGGGAAATCAGTAAAAAAGGAAATCAGGCGCTCAATGTTTACAAAGAAAATGCCGATGATATGTTCTCCCTTCGTGGAAATGGCGTTTATGATATTTTTTGCGATGAGGACAAGCGGGTATGGGTTTGTACTTACAGCGGCGGATTGTCTTTTTTCGAGCAGGCGTCTCCGGTTGTCAATCAGATTGTACATCAGGTAAACAATGCCAATTCTTTGAGTAATAACAATGTAAACAAAGTAATAGAAGATCATCAACATAATTTATGGTTTGCCACCGATAACGGTATCTGTTGCTGGGACAGGCAGTCGGACACATGGAAAACCTATTATCACAACAAGCAGGAACAGGCGCAAGTGTTTCTTTCTTTGTGCGAAGACGACAAAGGGCGAATCTGGGCAGGCTCTTTTTCTTCCGGGGTGTATGTCATAGACGGAAAAACCGGAAAAGAGATTGCGCACTATTCAAAAGATACAAAGGAATATCCATTTGCTGCTAACTTCACATTCGATATTTATAAAGACAGTTCCGGCAATCTATGGCTGGGCGGCATCATGGGCGATGTGATCTGTTATATTTCCAAAGAAGACAAATTCAAATCCTATCTTTCCCTGCCGGTTTATGCTTTTTCCGAACGCTCGCCGACCCAAATGCTTGCAGCCTGTACTTTCGGATTATGCTTGTTGGACAAGCAAACAGGCAATATGGAAATATTACTGGACGGATATTTACTGCAAGACATTTTGTTTTTGGACGGAAACGTATGGCTGTGCACCTGCGGCGACGGATTAATTCGGTTTGACCTGCAAAGCAGAACAACAGAACAGTTTACGACAGAATCCGGATTGCCGTCCAATTACGTCAACAGTATTAGATGGGCTGACGGCTATCTCTGGCTGGGAACCGAAACAGGATTGTGCCGCTTTAACCCCAAAGACAAAAGCGCTCAAACGTATGCATCGTTATATACTTTATCCAATGTTTCCTTCAATCATGATTCCCATTATAAACTTCATGACGGACAGTTGGTATTCGGTACGAGCAACGGCGCCGTCTTGTTTGATCCTGAGGCTCTCCGGCAAATTCAACCTCAAGGACACATTTTCTTTCAGGAACTTACCGTTTCGGGGCGTTCCGTCAGAGACAGTTCCATCATAGAATTGCCGGCTCCCTTGGACAGTTTGCAGGAACTTACATTGAAATATAATCAAAACAACCTGACTCTGGAACTGCTTCCGCTCGGAAACGTGGTTTCCGGAGCTAAATTTTCATGGAAGCTGGAAAATCAGGATGTAGAATGGACGCAAGCCTCCAATCAGCGAATACTCACTTATACCAATATTCCGGCAGGGCGTTATACGTTGAAAATAAAAATGTATGACAGTTCTTTATCGCAAATGATTGCCGAACGGCAATTATTGATCCGTGTAACGCCGCCATTCTGGGAAACAACCTGGTTTCGCCTGCTGGTATTTTCCATGCTTGCCGGTATTGTTTATTTCTCTTTACGGTTTTACATCAACCGGCTCAAGCAACGGCATACGGAGGATAAAGTGCGTTTCTTCGCCAATACGGCGCATGATATCCGCACGGCGCTAACCCTTATCAAAGCGCCTGTTGAGGAATTGAACAAAGAGCCGAACTTGTCCGAACAGGGCAAGTATTACCTTTACCTGGCCATCGAACAGGCTAAACGGCTGTCCGCTGTGGCGACTCAGCTGTTGGATTTTCAGAAAGTAGATATAGGGAAAGGGCAACTGTCTCTGTCCATGATTGATATAGTCAAACTGATTAACAACCGCCTGCTGATGTTTGAATCCTTTGCCAAAGGAAAAAACATCGAACTGTCCCGTACATATACTCCTTCCACCTATCTGACAGCAATAGACGAATCAATGATGGAAAAAGTAATTGACAACCTGATTTCCAACGCCATAAAATATTCAAATCCGGACAGCCGGGTAGAAATCCTGTTCAATGGCCATACACATCAGTGGACATTGGAGGTAAAAGACTATGGAATAGGCATCAGCAAAAAAGTACAGAATAAACTTTTCCGCGAATTTTATCGGGGCGATAATGCCGTCAATTCCAAAATCGTCGGGTCGGGAATCGGCTTGCTTTTAGCGAAAAATTATGTAGAATTGCATGGAGGAACAATCAGTTGCATCAGTCAGGAAAATGCCGGATCCACATTTAAAATCGTTGTTCCCGTAGGGGCAGACCCACGTGTCTGCCCAAAAAGGCTTTGTCATTGCGGGCTTGACCCGCAATCCCCTGAAAAGGATACGAATGTTGGGCTACAGAGCGATGTAAAACAAGGGATTGCGGGTCAAGCCCGCAATGACAAGGGAACCGGCTCCATGCGTATATTGATAGTGGAAGACAACGACGATTTGAGAAATTTCATGCAGCATCCTCTGGCGGAAACATTCGATGTTCATACCGCAGAAGACGGTGAACAGGCATGGAAATTCATTCAAAAGCAACAGCCTGATCTGGTTGTTTCCGATGTTATGATGCCCAATATGGACGGCTTTGAACTTTGCCGTCTGATAAAATCAACTTACGAAACTTCACACATCCCGGTTATATTGCTTACTTCCCTGACGGAAAAAGCGCAACAGTTACACGGATTAGGTCTGGGCGCCGACGATTACCTGACCAAACCGTTTGATATGACGCTGCTTGTGCAACGAATTAAATCCCTTATTCAAAATCGCAAGGTCGTAAGGGAAAAAGCCTTAAAACTCATTGCTGAAAACAGGGACGAGCCTATTCTTTCCAATGAACTGAATGATAAATTCGTCAAAAAAGCAGTGGAAGTTGTTCACAAGCACATCGCCGATTCGGAATTCGGCAAGGATGAATTTGCATCCGCCATGAATGTCAGCGGTTCGCTCCTGTATAAAAAAATCAAATCGCTCACCGACCAGTCGCCGGTTGATTTCATCAAGGTCATTCGGTTAAATTATGCTTTGGAATTGTTGCAATCAAGAACATACAACATTACAGAAGTGAGTGAAATGTGTGGATTTTCCAGTATCGGCTATTTCGGATCGGCATTTAAAAAACATTTTGGAAAAACGCCTACGGAAATTTGATTGGTAGATTTATCTAAAATGGCTACAGGATATTGTACTCGCAGGACAATCAACAAATCCTCTCGCTTTTATTACAAATTTTGTACTCATTCTAATTCAAATACGCAATGAGTACATCAATCAAACTGAAATTCATTTCGAAGTTATCAGCGAAAGCATGGGACACGAAAACGAGACCACTACTCGGATTTATTTGGCTTCGTTGGGACAATCGGTTGTAGATAAAGCGAATGCGGAGATAATCAGGTTGAAATAAGAGTACCGCTTATTACGAATAGGTGGTACTGAAGTACAAACTAAACGCCGCAAAGTTACAAAACTTTTATCAATCAAAAGGATAGAAATGTAAAAAAAATTACACCATATAATAAACAAAAATGTATAACTAATTGATTTTGTGCGTGTTTTACAACAAATTTAATCATTTCTTTCGCGCAAATTTTTATTATAAATTTATCTGATTGAATAACAATATAATGATTTATTCCACGAAAGTAACTCAAATTGTTTGTTTTACAATTTGTTTAATCCTGCGTTTAATTAAAAATGACAGACTATATATATTGTTTATAAACAATAAGTTAATATGGTTATACTTTTTAGTTCCACCTATTCGTAATAGGTAGTATTAAGGTAAATTAGCAAGTATTGAACAAAAAATAGCAGCACGGACAAAACAGATATGTTTTTGCAATTTATAATAAACGGCATAATCACAGGCGTTTTATACAGCCTGTCCGCTATCGGGTTTGCACTCGTGTATAACACTACGCGAATATTCCACATAGCTGTGGCAGCGTTGTACGTGGCGGGTGCGTATATTTTTTATTTTGCTTTCCATACGTTGGAATTTCCGTTGTGGGCAGCAGGAATTTTGGCGTTACTTTTTACGGCGATTTTGAGTATTTTAACTGAAATTTCAGTGTATCGACCGCTTTACAGGAAAAAATCCTCGCTCAATACCGCAATGATTGCCTCTATCGGCATAATGACCATTTTGATAAATGGAATAGCCCTGCTTTTCGGCAACGAAACCAAAGTATTGGACAACAGCATACAACAAGTTTTTACATTTGGCGAAATTATTGTAACGCTTCCGCAGATGGGACAGGCAATCATTGGTATAATTCTGATTGCTGCTTTGTTCGCATTTCTGGGTTTTAGCAATTTTGGGTTGGAAGTCAGGGCGTTATGCAACGATGCCGCTTTATTTGAGATTTCGGGTTTCAATGTCAAAACAACACGTTTGATTGTTTTTGCTTTAAGCGGCGTTTTTCTTGCTGCGGGTAGTTGCCTTACGGCTTATGACATTGGAATGGACCCACACATTGGAATGCCCGTGTTGATTAATGCAATGGTAGCGATGATTATTGGCGGAACAGGACGGATCAGAGCTTGTATCGTTGGCGGCTTGTTACTTGGAATTTTACAGGCTTTGGTCGTTTTTCAATTTTCGGCTAACTGGCAGAATGCAATTACTTTTTTGGTATTGCTGCTGTTTTTATTTTTCAAACCGCAAGGAATATTTGGTTCTAAAAAAAGGTTAGTTTGAAATGAAATCAAGGGAATCATATAAATCTTATTAAAATCAAGGTTCAGACAAATGGAATACATACTGCACATAGTAATCATGCTAAATATCTACATCTTATTGGTGTTGAGCGCCAACTTGCCTGTGGGTTTGGCAAATCTGCTTTCGATTTGTCAAGCTGCGTTTTATGGCATTGGTGCGTATTTCAGCGCGTATTTCCTGTTGCAGTGGAATTTACCGTTTGTGGTTGTTGCACTTATTGTTATGTGTTTGACAGGGCTTTGCAGTTTGGTCGTTTCGTTTGCCTCCGTAAAACTCAAAGGCGATTATTTCGTTTTGGCGACATTGGCATTTCAAATGATTGTTTTTACCATTCTTTATAACTGGACGGAGGTAACGCGCGGCCCTTACGGCATTTCAGGCATTCCAAGCGTAAAATTATTTGGAATAATCAGTTTGTCAGGTATTTATGGCTATTTTGCATTAACAACCGTATTATCGCTAATTGTAATTTTATTGTTCGGAAATCTCAAAAAATCGCCTTTCGGTAGAGTATTAACGGCAATACGCAGCGATGAATTAACCGTTTTGTCCATTGGGCGTAATCCTGCACGATTTAAAAATTACGCTTTTTTCATTTCGGCAGCATTTTCGGGCTTGGCGGGACTGCTTTATGCCTCGTATATCAGTTATATCGACCCGACAAGTTTCACGCTTGACGAGAGTATTTTTATTTTGACCGCCTTGTTTATCGGCGGGATAGGAAATATAAAAGGACCCGTTTTCGGTGCATTGGTTGTGGTGGTTTTGCCCGAAATTCTGCGTTTTGTTGGATTGCCCGATGCAATGGCGGCAAATTTGCGGCAAATCATTTACGGGTTGATATTGGTGCTGTTGATGTATTTCAAACCACAAGGATTGATGGGTGAGCTAAAAATCAAAAATTGAATATGCTATTGAAAATCAAAAATATAACATTAAGTTTTGCCAAAGGCAAAGATTCATTCAAAATACTGAACGGACTAAACCTTGATGTGCCAAAGGGCAAAATTACGGCCCTGATTGGCGGAAATGGCGCGGGCAAAACGACACTTTTCAATATCATTTCAGGATTTCAAAAAGATTTTTCAGGCGAAATATCATACTGTCATTGCGGGCTTGACCCGCAACCCCCTTTACGGTTGGAAAATCTGCGTGCCGACAAAATCTCACGTTTGGGCATTGGACGCTTGTTCCAAAGCAAAGGGCTGTTGCCTCACCTGACTTTGCTCGACAATATGAAACTCTGTTCAAACGACACTTCGGGCGAATTTCCCTTTGCATATCTTTTTCGGAATAAAAAATTGCTTGCCATTGAAAACGAAAAAGAAATGAAAGCCAAAAACATTCTTACGCAACTTTTCGGCGAAAATAACAAATATCTCGGAATGTTGAACGCAATGGGGTGTGATTTCTCTTATGGCGAACAGCGTTTGCTCTCATTGGCAGGGCTTTTTATGGGAAATTACGATTTATTATTGCTTGATGAGCCGACCGCAGGTGTCAATCCCGTCTATATCGAAAACATTAAGGATATTATCCGAAAAATGGTTGCAGCAGGGAAAACCGTATTGTTAATAGAGCATAATATGCTATTTGTCAAAGATTTGGCAGATATTGTTGCCTATATGGATGACGGACAGATAAAATTTACAGGAACACCGAATGAAATAATTAACAATCAGGAAGTTAAAAACAGTTATTTGGGGATAGAATGAGTAAAGAGAAAACAAATATATTATCCATACAAGATTTGTCGGGCGGTTATACCAAAGAACACGATATTTTGCAAGGCGTAAATCTTGATGTTGAGCAAGGGCAAGCAGTCGGCATAATTGGCTTAAATGGCAGTGGGAAAAGTACCCTCGCTAAATGCCTGATGAATACGGTGCCTTATCGCAACGGAAAAATTTTATTTGACGGCAAAAATATATCTCGCTATTCCACCAAGCAACTGTCTGATGTGGGTATTGCCCTGTTTTTGCAAGGCGGACGAGTGTTTGACGAACTCACTGTTGAAGAAAACTTAAAGTTATTTGGAAATTTTGACAAAACTCTCAATTGGCTAACGCCGAACGTTGTTTCTCAATTTTCAATTTTCAATTTTCCAAAGCTTCGTGCCGACAAATTAAGCGGCGGGCAGCGACATCAATTGGCATTGGCTATGTGCCTGCTGAAAAAGCCCAACCCTAAACTGCTGATTTTGGACGAGCCGAGCGCAGGATTATCTCCGATAGCTGTAGAAGAAACTTATAATATATTGGAGTGTTTACGAGATGATAACGAACTAACTATCATTTTGATAGAACAAAATATAGCACGGGCAATAGCGTTTTGCGACAGTATCAATATGTTGCAAAATGGCAAATTTGTATATAGTTCTGATAAAAAAGATATTAAAGAAGTAGAAAGCATAATGTTCAAAGAATAATTCATAATAAATTAAATAACAATAAATTAATAGTTGCGCCCGACACATATCAGGGATAAAAAGATGAAAAGAAAATCATTTATTTCGGTTGCCATGGTGTTGGCAGTATGTATGGGAGTTTTTTTCTCTTGTAAGAAAAATACGGAAACAATTAAGATTGCTTGCAATTTACCAATGACAGGTCATTTGGGTTATTATGGGCAATGGATTAAAAATGGAATGGATTTGGCAAAAATAGACCTACAAAGGCAAATTGATTCCTTAAATATTGTTTTTGATTTTGATTATCAAGACAACAGAGGCGAGACAAAAGATGCAATCAATGTTATGCAGAAACAATTCATTGCAAAACCAGATATTTATATGTCTGGCATTACAAGTCAGACAATGGCAATGATTGATCAAATTAGAAATAAAGAGATAACTCACGTTTTATGGTCATGGACTCCGTTGTTTTTAGAGGAAAATAATCATGAATATAGATGTTGGGTTAATTACGGTATTGAAGGTGAAAAACTTTCAGAGTACTGTAATCAAAAATCGCCTAAAAAATTAGCGTATATATATTTGGATATTTTAGGAGCTAAAGTTCAATGTCGTGATGTAGTTGTTCCTTTCCTTAAGAAACATAATGCCGAACTTGAATTCTACATAGAAGAATATCCTATTTCAACTAATGACTTCAAAAATATTGTACTTAAAATTAGGGATTATAATCCGGATATTATCATTCTTTCCGGATTTAAAGAACATTTGATGAATCTAATAAAAGATTGTGACAATTATAATATTGATAGAGCAAAAATCATCTGTTCAATGGATTTACTTGATGCTATCAATGATGTATCTAATGAATTATTAGAAGGATTACATGTTACTGCACCAGCCTTTAATATCATCGATAGGCAAACTCCAAAAACGAAAGAATGGATACGGAATTTTACAAAAAACAATAGTCGTGAACCTCTTTATACGGAAGCGTATTCGTATGACTTTATGACAATTCTTTTTAACGCGGCTAAAATTGCCAAGGAAAAATCAATTTCTATAGAAGATGCTTTTTCCGAGGTTGATATACAGGGAATAACAGGAAGGCTTCATTTTCAGAAAAATGGAGAAATAGAAAGTAATCTGTCTGTTGGCGTTTTCAGGAATGGTAAAGTGCTAAGTGAGCAATAAATATTTTCACAATAATATCGGGTAATTAAAATTTAATCGTTTATGATGAGTAAAGATGAAGGTTATGTAGAGTTCAATAATGATGAGATTTATGACTTAGTTAAAAGTGTTAATATAGATAAGGCACAGAAATTAATGTATAATAGTAAATCTTTGACGGATAAAGAATTGGAAGAGATAAAGGAACTGTCAGGAATAGAATATTTATACAGTAAAATAGATTTCTATTTAAAAGACATATCCGATAATTATTTTTTTGAGTATAGCATATTGCCGGCTACTTTGGATCCGCAAATTAAAGATAAATTGTTATGCTTTTCTTTAGTTAAAGGCGACGACACATTTAAGAATGGAATTGAAAACTTTTATAGTTCCAGTATTGACCGCTTATATGACTCAAAAAAATGTTCAATATATCAGCATCCTGATTTTTTGTTGGATATAAAGAGTCCAAAGGAAAGCATAAACATATCTTTGACATCAGAACTCTCTTTTACTGAAGATATAGAAGAAAAAGAAGAAAGAGAAGAAACAACAACAAAACATTATGCGAAAGTAGAACTTAAAGGCAGTAATAATACATATATCTACAATGTATTACTGAATCGCCCTTATTTAGAGATCGTAGAAACAGCACGCTATGCTCGTAAGAATAATTTGGTTCTACTTGAGTTACATAAAATGCTGCATAAGAGATATAATAAACACATCTCAAAAGACAAAAATACTTGTTATGTGTCATTCCCAATACTTGGATCTCATTCTTCTAATTTGCTTGATTATCTAAGAGTTGAAAACGATGCAACCCCTATACAGGGTATAGGTGCTGCATTCTTTTATTTTGAATTAAAGTCAGATTGTAACAAAGAGAATCTAAAGAATATTTTTGACAGTATTAGTTTTTTGCTTGGTAATGCAGTTCGCCTGTTTTCTATAAACTATGTCTTTTATTTAGGTTTTTCATTACAAAGAGAAGCCCGAATGGAATCCATCAAATCCGCCATCTCTGCCATAATGTCCCGCAATATGAGCCATAATCTCGGCAGTCATGTGGTTACCAATACCAAATATCAAATAGAAAAATTAGTTAAAGAAAAAAAGGACGAACAACCTTTGGCAATGCAACTAAACGGTATATCCAAATTGTTGCAATACTTGCAAGAGCGGCAGGATTTTATTGCCGTAATTGCAAACAGTGAAAAATACACTAAAGCACCTCTGAACTTTAAAAGTGCGGTTTTCGATATGCTTGCAATGGATGGACCTGCCGAACGGCATGGTAGTGATGGTGACAGAAAGACTCAAAATTACATTCTCAATAATATTGTCCGTTCTGAAGGCGTTTTCCGAAAAGACGAATATAACAATAGTGGTACTATTCCTATTGAAATTCAATTGGTGAAATTTAAAGACGGCAAGCCACTTATTTTTAAAAGTCTCAATAAAGATGTGGAGGTAAAAGGACAGGAGTTCAACGATATATTGTTAGCGGTTCCTTATGGTTTAAATGGAAGGCAAGCCTTTTTAACAATACTGGAAAATATTATTCGTAATGCGGCAAAGCATAGAAAAGATGATATAAAAAACAATCAATTAACTATTTCCATTATTACAAAAGAAATAGAAGATAAGAAATATGAAATAATCATTTGTGACGACAAACAAAATTATTATAATGTAATTGAGCGGTTTAAAAACAAAGAAATTAAACCGATTATTGGTGACGATGGAAATTTACTTCCGTTAAATATTCTGAATAAAAATGAGACAAGTATTGATAAATCCAACAAAGGCATCAAAGAAATATTGATTTGTTTATCATGGCTTACCAGTAAAGATGGAAATGTCGAATATTTCAAAATTGAAGACAATGAAGATTATAATAAAAATCTCTTACAAATAGTGGGCGTTGATATTGATTTGTATAAATATTATCCGAATAAAGAAGACGATGGGAAGGAGCATAAAACTCTTTCATTGGGATATAAATTTGAAGTAGATAAATATCTGGACAGATTTGATATGAACAATCACGATTACCAAACATACAAATCTGAGAAATTTTACAATTTGCCTTCAGCATTTCTTTATACTGTATCTTCAGAGAATTTGGAAGACGCAAAGAAATACTTGCCACGAGTAGTGAAAAACAAAAACGGAAAATGGGAAGAGTTGTTTGAAGAATTGATAAATGAGAAATTTGGCAAACCGTTGCTCGTTATCGAAGAAAAAGGATGCAGTAATTATAATGACGAAGAAACAGAATTTGTAAAAAGGATTAATAGTGATGGTAATGGAACACTCAACCAGCATAAGGCAGTAATAGAGGCGCATAATGGAAAATCTATTTGTTTTATCAACCACTATGAAGCGAATGTGGTGAATGTAACAAGTCCTTCTTTATCTGAAATACGGTTGCCCAACAAATGTCTTTTCCGCGAGGGTATCAGCGGAGGAAATTATACGCACAACATTGTACGCACAACATTGAAGCGAGCGGATTACTTGCGTATTGTTGAGGCAGCATTAACGAGGATTGCAATTGTTGATGAACGCCTTTTTGACAAGTATGGTGGTAATATTGATTTTACAACGATAGAGTTGATTGTAGATAAATTTCTGGGAAAAGTGGAGCAACAGCCGAACAGACCCTATGTGCCGATCATGAGAGACATAATCAGTGAAAATGAATATGAATATTCGGTTAATAATGAAATAGTGGATATAATCTCAAAAATCAAGGATAATATATCAAACCGACAAATTGTTAGGGAACTAATTTGTCCGTATCTTACCTCTACAAAAGGGGAATCATCCGTTAAAGTTAATTCCTATCCAGATTATTTGACGGGCAAAAACATAGACATATTCACCTGTAACGAGAGTGGAACTTTAATTGATTTGCGAGGGAATGAGGTTTTGTTAAATAAATTAGGGAAAATTCATTTTCTAAGTATCCATTTGAGCCTATTGGAAAAGATAAATGGTGACGACAAAAATATTAAGGAGAAACTTGAAGACTTCAAAAATAAATACAAATTGAAAGGTACCAAAATAGCAATTCATTCAGGGCGTGGCGGACTTACCAATAATATCGAGGATGTAACGTTTATTCCCTTGTCTGGTATTGATTGGGCGTTGGACAATTGCAAATATGTTTTATCTGAACTATTTTATGGTTTGAAATATTAAAGCATCAAAGTTATGGCAGATAATATTTTCATTTTTACGGTTCGTGAAACAGGGTTGAATATAATTAAAGGATATGTGCAGACAGAATCTGTCATAGTATCCTCTAAAATATTGTTTTTAAATTTTGTCAGGCAAAGAGGCAGATCAGTTGTAACTGATAACAGTCTTATCCCTTCTCAACAAGAGGTAAAAGGAAATTATACAATTCAGGAAACTGACCCTGAAAATATTCTTTTTGAAATATGTGACTGCTTGGATAATTTTGAAAATGCCTATTTTGATAGGTTTGTCAATTCTTTTGATGAATTAAAAGCAGAAAAGGAAACAGGCAGTTCTATATTCAAGTTGAAGGATTCAGATATTTATTTTCTCCCTACAAGCATGCTGAATAATAGCAGTTATTGGGATTACATTGTAACCTCTGTAAAAAAAATATTCATAAGTAGAGACGATGAAAATAATAGTAAAAATAGTACGATTAACTTAATACTTCATATAGGTGACGCTTACCAGCTAAAAAATGGACAAACAACATTCAAAGGTCATTTTAATGATGTGTGTAATAACGATATAAAACCGTCAGCCGAAACAGTTTCACAACTGATGGCAGCAACCGTTTACGGTTTTCATCACAATAACGATAAGAGAGGAATTTACAGAGATATTGTTATAAATGAGAATTTCTGGAAAAAAGTTGACTGGAAAAATGAATTGAGTAATGAATTGGAAAAAAATCTGGAAGATGATGGTTTACAAGACGTTATCATTAGTATTGATCGTTCATATTATCGGCTATTGAATGGTGATAAAATTACAGAAAGTGATATAAAATGGAATAAGTTTAATCCGGATTGTAAAAAAAATACTTCTTCTTCCGATTATGCAATTGTCTATGCGACCAAATTTAGTTTTGAGTCGATTGATTTTTATTTGAATATTGCTGATTTCCAATTATGCGATTGTGATATAACAACTTATCGTAAATTTAAGAAAAACATAAAGGATTTGAATGACAATTCAATAGAAAAGATGTTTGAGACAAACAGGACACTTGTCCCTACTTTTAAAAAGACGTTTACAGGCAAACCGATAATTATATATGGAATAGAAAAATTTGACATTTTAAATAAGCAGTTCGTAGATAGACGAATTTCTTATTTAGATAGCAGTATTTGGTTGCAATATGTTTATAAAGAGAATGAATTTGATACGGCAAAAAAGAATATAGAGAAATGGAACAACTTAGGTTTATATGGTTTGGATAACGCCAAAGAGTATCTTGAATTCCGGACGCGTTTAGTAAAAAATTCTTTTTTGCAAAAATTTAAAGAGGGAGAGGCTCATGCAGATAAGGTCGCTCCGTTTATTTTTCATTCCGAATCGAGAATGAGTAAAAAATCTAAAACAAAAAAAGAAGATATAGATAATATCAATGTAACAGGACTGAAATGGCGTTTTCTCTTGATAGACGACAAAGCCACACTACAGCAGAACAGCCATTATTCGAAATGCAAAATAATTAGGAGTACCTTGTCAGAACATTTTAATATTAACTGTAAATCTGATTGTTGCTGCTCTTGCAAGGTGGAGCCTAAAAATACGAAGAAGAAAGATGGTAGTCCTAAGTCATACACGATTGATATTGATTGTGCAAGTACAATTGAAATATCGAAGCAGAAAATGCAAGTTCGAAGATACGATATTATTCTATTGGATTACCTCCTGAGTGAGACAGAAGAACATAAAAAAACAGAATATGGGTACCAATTATTAAAGAAATTGCAAGAGGTAGTTGATAATAACCCGGCTGAGTGGACAAATAAGAAAGGACCGCTTAATAAATTTTGGTTTTTTTTCATAACTGCATTTACTCATGCCGTAAATGAACGGCTACATGAGCAGGGGCTAACATACAATACTAATCATTGGAATATAGCCCGCGGAGCATGCCCGATTACCACTCCAGAACTTTTCAAATATAATCTGTTGAACTTTATGTATAGGCAATTTGAGGAAATAACCCAATTGCCAGAAACAAGTAATACAAAATTTATTACTTTAACAGATTTGTTAGAGTTTATTTTTGTCAATAATATCCGCATAAATGCCATTAACTTGTTTAATGCTTTATTGAAACTACGAGCCAATTACAATTATTTCAAACACGATGCCAACCCTAATGGTTCTTTATTGATAAACTGTCTTTTTACTGATGTTGGCAACTACGACAATGCCTTTTGGGAGCATTTACAACACCTTGTTTATCTTACGGCTTTCGGCACAATACGCCAATGGCCTGATATGTGGGAAGAATATATGTTGATAAAAGACAAATTAGACAATAATATTGCTAAAAGCATTGAGAAATATATCATAAGTCTAAACAAATAAAAATGGCATTTCATGAACTACGGGTGCTTCTTTAGATTAAATACCAATAAGTCGCATTTGGATAAAGGTATAGCTATTTTCGACTACATTTGGTTGGAAGATGATTCTATATTCGACAAAAATGAAACGCCTAAATATCCCATTTATGTAGCTATTACTAAAGAATGTATCGAATTTAAAGCGCATTTTTATGCAAATGCAATAGACAGACATAAGGAAGTACATTTACATAATACAATATTGTCTCTTCCACTTTCTGCTAATTTGGAAGTCAAAGACGGATTAACAAGAGTATTGATAGAGGGATATTGTACAAAGTTTCCAAGTAAAGAAAATATTTATTTTTATGATTTGATTGGTAAACGATTACCTGAAAACGATGCTGCATTATCCTATTCTAATTCAGCTATTTTTAAAATAAAAGATATAATTGAAACTGTTTTAAATAAAAGTTCCAATATTGAATGGTTTATTCGCAAACTCATTCTTGATTTTCTTTTCGACCTTGAACATACCAAGGTTTTTCAAAATAGCCCATACTATGAATATGCTTTCATTAAGTTGAGAGAAAATTTCTTTTTCAATGCATTGGCTAATAAAGCAAAGCATTATTATTATAGGGAGATAGCCGAAAAAAATAAGATGACAGACGAGGATAAAAAATTGTTCTTTTTAAAGGAGTATTTTTTACCCGCAGAAGAACAATGGATAAAGAGTATTATGAATCCTCGTGCTGACCATGATTTTACAATTGAAGAAAAAGGATGGTTTGAAAATCCTGAACAAGAAATAAATGACATTTATAAGAATGACAGTGCAAACAGTGTCAAATTGTTTAAAGAACTGGAAAGTGTCACAGAAACGGAAGAAGAAATCAAAAATATAAAAAGAAAAATCAAGCGAACCAGAAAAGAAGCATCCAAATGGCAATTAGGAAAATTTGATTTCAAATCCGTAATTCCCCAAAAACAAATAAAACAATTTGGAATAATATTATTTATTTTTGCCGTTGTTTTATCACTGGTTATAACGGATTTTTCCATATTGCCGTGTAAACTAGTAATCTCATTAATTGTATTTTTCTCAATATGTTTCGGTTTCACATTTTGTATATGCCATAAATTTAAGTATAAAAAAAAATTCAAGTATTCTTTTGGTCCCCATTTATTTCAACCTCGATTATTTGGGGCTATTTCAGCAGCGTGGATTGCTTTGTCTTTCAGCGAAGACCTTATTAAAAACTTTTATAATGTACTATTTTGTAAAAACATACCGATATATATTTTATTAATTGTTTTGATTTTTATTTTTGTGTATAGTGAAATTCGTAAAATAGTGCCATATATAAAGCGCAAAAAAATATATACTCGCACTTTTACTTTGCTATATATATCTTTTATATATTCTTATATTATAGGAATAATTACTACGATCTTAGTAGGAAGCAACTTTTTGTTTTCAGAAATTTCTGATGACAAATATATAATACAACTGTGTCAGGGTAAATATTTTTGTCCATCTTTTGTTTTGTTATTTTCATTCATTGCCATGTTTATTGGCATATTCATCAATCTGATTTTTGAAAATAAACGAATAACGGATTTTGAATAAATCATGAATAAATTCAACATCTCCAAATTAAACAGTTTGCCAATTTTGGAAGTAGCAAATAAGCTTGCCTTGCAATTGCCAAATTATCTCCAACTTTAGGGACATACAGCGGCCCGAAGTTTTTTATCGTCCAGCCGTAATGTCCTTTATCCGGAAAACAGTTGAAAATTCCTTCATTAAATACGCTGTCCAGCATTTGCGATAGTTGCAGTTCCCGTTGATAAAACCCCAACGGGATTAAAAGCAGTCATAACATCCGCTATTCATTTTATCTAAAATCACGAACAAAATATCTAAAATTAAAAATCCGCAATCAAAATCTTTTATACCTTTGCCTTTAATTAATGATATTGCCATGAAAAAAAGCAAAATTTCTCTATTTTTAGTGTTGTTCACATTAACAACAACCCGTCTTTTTGCACAGGATGCCGTCATCAGTAGTCCCGATGCACAGTTGAAAGTAACCGTTTCCGTCCAACAGGGGGGAGCGCCGGTCTATTCGGTAAATTACAAGGATAAAGTAATCCTTGAAAATTCCCCTTTGGGATTGCTGACTAATGAAGGTGATTTCCGCACCGGCTTAAAGTTTGCCGGCAAAAAAGAGGAAACAATCGACAAACAGTATTCACAGGAAAAAATCAAGAAATCCCAAATCCGGTACCGGGCAAATACGTTGATCTGTACTTTTCAGGATGTAAAGGAAAGACAGATTTCCGTAACATTTCAGGTAAGCAATAATGATATTGCTTTCCGTTACGAACTTCCTGCCTGGGGTGAACGAAAAGCCTGTGTTGTAACAGAAGAAGCTACCGGATTCCGGTTTCCGTCTTTTACAACTACTTTTCTTTCGCCGATGATGAGTCCCATGAGTGGTTTTGCCCGCACAACACCCAGCTACGAAAGCGGTTACGAAGCGGATGCGCATACAGAAAAGACCACATCTAAAGAAGGATATGTCTTTCCCGGACTTTTTCACGTGGGCGACAACGGTTGGGTATTGCTTTCCGAAACCGGAGTCAGCAGCCTTTACTGCGCTTCCCATTTAAGCCGGTGGAAAGACGGGCTTTACACGGTCGAATATCCCAATCCGGCGCAAAATAACGGATTCGGCAGTTCCGGCGCACAACTCGGCTTGCCCGGTGTTACTCCCTGGCGCACCATTACGGTAGGAGAAACGCTTCGTCCAATTGTCGAAACCACCATTCCCTTTGATGTTGTAGAACCTTTGTATGAAGCATCGCAAACCTATAAATACGGTCGAGGCACATGGAGTTGGATTGTATGGCAGGACAACAGCATGAACTATGAAGACCAGGTCAAATACATTGATTTAGCTGCCGACCTTCATTATGAATACATATTGATTGATGCCTTGTGGGATGCGAATTTGGGTTATGAAAAAATGGAAGAACTTATCCGTTATGCCCATTCCAAAGGAGTGGACGTATTTCTGTGGTATAATTCCAACGGCTCATTCAACGATGCGCCCCAAGGTCCAAGAAACAAAATGAATACCTCCATTGCCCGCAAACAGGAGATGAAATGGTTGAAAAAAATGGGCGTAAAAGGCTTAAAGGTTGATTTTTTCGGAGGAGATAAACAGGAAACCATGCGTTTGTACGAGGATATTCTTTCCGACGCCAACGATTACGGGCTGATGATTATTTTTCACGGTTGCACGTTGCCCCGCGGTTGGGAGCGAATGTATCCGAATTACGTTGGAAGCGAAGCCGTGCTGGCATCCGAAATGCTGATTTTTTCCCAGCAGGTAAGGGAAAGCGAAGCTTTTTACGCCACGCTGCATCCTTTTATCCGTAATGCCGTTGGCAGCATGGAATTTGGCGGCGTTTTGCTGAACAAATATTTGGTCAAGAGCAATAAAGATCGGAACAAGCGACTGACAACCGATGCTTTTCAACTGGCTACTGCCGTACTGTTCCAAAATCCGGTTCAAAATTTTGCACTGACGCCGAATAACCTGACCGATGTCCCGGCATTTGAAATCGACTTCATGAAACAAATTCCTACTACGTGGGACGAAACGGTATTCATCGACGGTTATCCCGGAAAATATGTCGTACTCGCCCGCAGGCACGGCTCGCAGTGGTATGTTGCAGGAGTAAATGCGGAAAAAGAACCGTTGAAACTAAAAATCAATCTTCCGATGTTTGCCGGTAAAAAAGTGACATTATATAATGATGATAAAAACAAGGAAACATTTTCCAAAGAAATCAGTGTAGCGAATAATGGAAACGTAGAAATCACCGTGCAGCCGGGAGGTGGATTCGTTTTACACACGGCAGACAAACCTGACCCGAATTTTCAGATATATCTCAGTTTCGGTCAATCGAACATGGAAGGCGCCGCGCCCGTTGTGGCTGAAGATACAACCGGAGTGGACAGCCGTTTTCTGGTTATGGAAACACTTGACTGCCCCAACCTCGGTCGCACGAAAGGCAACTGGTATGTGGCAACCCCGCCGCTCTGCCGTTGCAATACCGGCTTGTCGCCGGCCGACTATTTTGGCCGGACACTCGTTGCCGGACTTCCGAAAAACGCACGTGTAGGCGTAATTAACGTAGCTATCGGCGGCTGCAAAATCGAATTGTTCGACAAAGACAAAGCCGCCGCATACATTGCAAACGAAGCTCCCGACTGGATGAGAAACATGCTCCGCGACTACAATGACGATCCTTACGGACGCTTGCTTGAAATGGCGCGGCTTGCCCAGAAAACAGGCGTAATAAAAGGTATCCTGCTCCATCAGGGCGAATCGAACACCGGCGACAAAGAATGGCCTGCCAAAGTAAAAAAGGTTTATGATAATCTGCTGAAAGACCTCGGCCTAAGGCCTAACTCAATACCTCTGCTCGCCGGAGAAGTACTCGGAGAAGATCAGAACGGCGCCTGCGCAAGCATGAACGAAATAATCGCTACTTTGCCGCAAACCTTGCCGCAGGCTCACGTTATTTCCTCAAAAGGCTGCAAGGGTACGCCCGACCGTCTGCACTTTACAGCCGAAGGCTATCGGGAGTTAGGGAAACGATACGGAGAAAAAATGCTGTCGCTGACAGGAAACAAATAGAAATCTTTAATAAAACATGATCCAATGAAGAAAAAATTCATCCTGTGCTTATTTATTCTTACAAGTTTTTTCAGCCTCAACGCCCAGGAAAAACTATATAAAAACGCTTTTCCCTTGAGCGACGTCAAATTATTGGACGGGCCGTTCAAACATGCTTGTGAATTGAACCTGCAAGTACTGCTTCAATACGATGTTGACCGCTTGCTGGCGCCCTACCTTCATGAAGCCGGACTGCCCAGGAAAGCCGAATATTTTCCTAACTGGCAGGGTTTGGATGGACATATCGCCGGACATTACTTGAGCGCATTGGCCATTCATTACGCCGCTACGGGAAATAGAAAGTGTAAGGAACGAATGGAATATGTTCTTTCCGAAATGAAACGTTGTCAGGATGCAAATGGTAATGGTTATGTCGGCGGCGTTCCCGACGGACGCAAGATATGGGATGAAATCAAAAAAGGGAACCCACAGATTGTTTTCAACTATTGGGTTCCTTGGTACAATGTGCATAAAACCTTTGCCGGACTGAGAGACGCCTGGTTGTATGCCGGAAATGAACAGGCGAAAGACCTGTTTCTTAAAATGTGCGACTGGGGAATTTCCGTTACAGGCTCGCTGAGCGATGAACAAATGAAAAGCATGGTAGCTCAGGAATACGGAGGTATGAACGAAATATATGCCGATGCTTATCAAATAACAAAAGACGAAAAATACCTGAAAACAGCCAAACGTTTTGGCAGCGATTACCTGTATGACGACATCTCGGTTCGCAAAGACAACTTGGACAACAAACATGCCAATACGCAGGTTCCCAAAGCAGTCGGCTATCAACGCACAGCGGAAGTCAGCGGCGACCCGGAACAAAAAACAGCTGCTGAATTTTTCTTTGAAACGGTTGTTTACAATCGTTCGTTATCATTCGGAGGAAATAGCCGCCGCGAACATTTCCCGTCAAAAGAGGATTGTATCAGTTATATGGAAGACCGCGAAGGTCCCGAATCCTGCAACACCTACAATATGCTTAAACTGGCGGAAGGTCTTTTCCGCATGAATCCTCAACCGGGATATGCCGATTATTACGAACGCGCCCTGTTCAATCACATCCTTTCTACGCAACACCCCGAACATGGCGGATACGTCTATTTTACGCCTGCCCGTTCGGCTCATTACCGGGTATATTCATCACCGAACAGCGGCATGTGGTGTTGTGTAGGTACAGGTATGGAAAATCATGGAAAATACGGAGCATTTATCTATACACATTCGCAAGATTCGTTGTATGTCAACCTGTTTGCGGCTTCCGAATTAAACTGGAAAGATAAAAGCGTTAAGATAACCCAGCATACCCGTTTCCCGGAAGAAGAAGGAACAACGCTGACGGTCAACACCCATAAATCGCAAGATTTTACCATCATGATACGTTGTCCGTGGTGGGTTCAACCCGGAAATATGGAAATAACCTGTAACGGTAAAAATTATGCTGTCGGAGCCAAACCTTCTTCTTATGTAGCAATCAACAGGAAATGGAAAAACGGCGATGTAATTAAAATCAAAACGCCGATGAAAATTTCCATTGAAGAATTGCCTAACGAACCCGGATACATCTCCATCCTGCACGGGCCGGTTGTTTTGGGAGCCAAAATGGGAACACAGGATATGAAGGGTTTGGTCGCTGACGACAGCCGCTGGGGGCATATTGCACACGGCTCGCTGGTTTCCATGTTTGACGCGCCTCCCATGATCGGGACAAGAGAAGAAATCCGTGCAAAATTAGAAAACCGGATGCCTGTAGCTGGGAAACCACTTCATTTTACCGTTCCGGGATTGTTTGCAGATGCAAAATATACCGATATGGAACTGGAACCGTTTTATAATATTCATGACAGCCGCTATATGATTTACTGGCTTTCGGCAAACCGGCAGGAATATGACGAAATCCTTCAAAAACGCAAGGAAGAAGAAAATCGAAAATTGATTTTGGACAGTCGCACCATAGACGCCGTAAAAACAGCGGAACAACAGCCCGAAATAGACCACCTGATGAAACAGGAACGTACAGGAACCGGAGTGCATCTGGAACAATCCTGGCGGGAAACCCGTCCCGGCGGATATTTCCAATATGAAATAAAAACAGATGATTTGGAAGATTTATCATTGATGGTGCGCTATTGGGGAAAAGAATTATCAGACCGAGCTGTTCATATTTATATTGACGGTCAACTGCTAACAACGGATGTTATTTCCGGCCAATGGGACAAAAGCGAATTTGTAAATGTGGAATATGCGATTCCGGCGGAAATGCTGAAATCTAAAAAACAGATCACGGTAAAATTCACCGGAAAAGAACGACAGAACAGTCCGAGAATATTTTATGTGCGATTATTAAAAAAAACCGGCGGATGGAAAGACTGGATTTAGAACATCTATACAAAAACCGGCAGCGCCTCCGGTTATTATTGGAATATCAAATATATAGAATTTATAATCTCCGAATACTATGCAATTACACAAATTAATTAATCGTCTGCAATTCATCCACCGCTCTATTCAACAAGAATCGACCGGTAAACCGAAAGATTTTGCCAAGCAACTTAGTATTAGTAAAAGACAATTTTATAACATCAAGGAAGAACTTATAGACTATGGTGCAGATATTAAGTATAACCGATTCAAAAACACATACTACTATGTCAATGATTTTGAGATAAATATAAGCATTGGCTTAAAATCTGACAATAAGAAAAAATAATTTTTATGCAAAAAAAATCAAAAAAATAGCATAGTGCAATTTTATTTCACAAACATTCCATAATTTTGCAATGTCAATTTAACATTAAAAATATTAGATACATGAAAAAACAAGTTTTTTTATTCTTATTGTTGTTAGGAGGGATGTTCCTCCTATCGGCAACAGTTTATGCCAATTTCGGACAATATATAATATATTAAGGTATGTCATTGAAAAAAACGTCATCGAAAATTGTATTTTTACTGCTTCTGATAATGGCGCTTGTTTCCTGTAAAGAAAACAAGAAACGGACGGAAGCGGAGCAAATTGTAGCGGAATGGATGGGTAAGGAAATTCAATTTCCGGAAGATTTTCAATGCAGTTTTGCAGGAAATGATACAATTTCAACTCTTTGTGCGGATTTATTTCAATCGGAATATAAAGTTTTGTTGTATGTCGATTCAAGCGGATGCAGCAGTTGCAAGTTGAAACTTTTTGAATGGCAACAAGTAATTGCCGATGCGGATAGTTTGTTTGGAGAAAAACTGAGTTTTCTTCTTTTCTTTCAACCCAAAAACAAAAAAGAAATGGAATTTATGTTCAAAAGTAATAAATTCGATTACTTTGCTTTTATTGATATGAATAATCGCATCAATCAATTGAATCATTTTCCAAGCGAGCAGTCTTACCAATGCTTTTTGTTAGATAAAGATAATAGGGTGTTGATGATTGGCAATCCGATGTTGAATCCGAAAATTTGGGAACTGTACAAGGCGCAGATTTCAGGAAATGAAACAAAACGACAAGAGAATTTGACATCTGTTGAAACGGATAAAATAAGTCATGATTTTGGAAATATCCCATTGGGGGAAAGCAGCAATGCTGTTTTCCAACTGAAAAACACCGGCGATTTTCCCATGATTATCAATCATGTTTCCACATCCTGCGGCTGCACAGCGGTGGAATGGGAGAAGCAACCGATTGAAGCAGGAAAAACAGCAGACATAAAAGTGGAAATAAAACCGGAAGAAGACGGATATTTTAATAAAACGATAGATGTATATTGTAATGTGAAAGAATCGCCGATAAAGCTGACTATCAGCGGGACGGCAAATAAATAACAGAGTATTAACCCAAAGGGAAAAAGGGGCGGAAAATTGTCTTTCCCACAAAGATACGACAATGCCCTCCGCCCCAACATCCTTCTAAAGCCTTTAGCCAAAGAAAGGAGGATAATAGCGGCAAAGGTACAAAAATAATTGAAATAAACAGTATGTTCCGGCTTACTATTTTGGTACCGGCTTACTGTATGGTAAGCTACTCTACCCATTAAACACAAAATCTGACTTGTGAAAATTTTATATAAATGATTAACAAATACAATTTTTAAAATTTACAAAAATGAATAAGAAAGTATTATTAGGAGTTGCTGCATTTGCAATCGCAGCAGTTAGTGTTTTTAACGTGAATTTCAATTCACAAAAAAGTAATAATTTGTCTGGTGTTTCTTTGGCTAATGTGGAAGCATTGGCGATTGAGATTGGAAGCTCAGGCAATTATGTTGTCACGCCTCTTGGCCCCCATAGTTGGCAGTGTGATAGCGGAGGTGGTGTTTGCTGTCCTGATTTTTATAGTGAGAAATGTTAAATATCACTGTATAAGAAGTCTGTTATTTCATAATCAAAAATAAAAATTCTGATAAACAATGACTGTATTAGGAAATACTTTTGATTTCAAAAAAATTACTTAATAATGACTTTTAGGACAAGGTTTGTTTTGGATTATTCATACATCTTGATAACCAACGAAAATTGTGTTATCTCGAAGTATGGATAATCCATATCACTTTCAAAAAAATAAAAAATATTTAAATTATGAAACACACCCTAATTTTTATCTTCATTCTATTTCTGGCTTGTACAAGTAATAATAAAGAGACCATAAATAGTTCTAATTCAAAAGTCATAGAGATTGACTTAGATGCTAATATCGGAGAAAAAAATGTCTTTGACATAGCTGTGTCAATGAAAATGTTGAGATTAGAGGAAGATGACGAAAATCCGATCGGATTTATTAACAAAATGATCATTACTCGCACAAGAATATATATATTGGATTCTCAACGGGCTAAATCCCTTTTTGTCTACGATCTAGATGGAAATTGTAAAAATATTATTCACCGTGTGGGCAATGGACCTGGAGAATATACCTATCCCAAAGATTTTGATATTGAAAAGGGTACAGAAAATATTATTATCATGGATGGGAATCAGCGTAAATTATTATATTATACAAAAGATGGGGACTTTATATCCGATTTAAGTTTTAAAAATTCATTTGTAAACTCCTTTTGTACAACGAATAAGAATGTGCTGATTTTGGACAAAGGGAATTTTATTTCAGATGAAAGTAATAATTACATTCGGATAATTGATAATAAAGGAGGAACAATCAAAGAACTACTCTCTGTTACCGAATATCTGAAAGAAATAACAATTAGTCCACGCAATCCATTACAAAAACTTCAAGACACCGTTCTTTATTTACCATGCCTAAATAATGCGGTTTATCAGATAGTTGATAATCAAATTGCGTTGAGATATCAATTTGATTTTGGAAAATCATGGCCAGGTAAAGCTTTTTTTGAAAATGAAAAAGGAAAACATCCACTCCAAATTACTCATGATTTAGTGAATGATAAGTATGTTTCATTTCTGAATTTTCTTGAATCTAAAGATGTAATACATACTAATTTCTATTGGGATGGGGATGATAAATTATTTTCTTACTATTACAATAAAAATTCAGGAAAGTCAATATTGTTTTATAGTACAGACCAAACATTGAGTCCTCCCATTACTATATCGGAATCCTCTTTTTTGTGTGTGCGATATGTGGAAGACCATAATCCCGGATTGATATTTTTTGATATTAAGTGGGAATAATCATAAAAGTTAGTATAATAAATACCATTTTATTGTTTTGTACTCAAAATGTATTACTCTTGGAAAACCCTCTTAAAGCATTTGCTAACCTGCATCAAAATATTGGCAACGGGCATTCTGTTGGCCATTGTTTTGCGAGTTTTCGTTATGTCTTCTTTCCACATCCCAACCCCCTCCATGGAACCCTCCGTTTTGGCAGGCGATTACATCATAGTAAACAAATTAGCCTACGGCGCAAGAATCGTGAAAAATTTCAATTTCATGAAAGGCGGCAAGTTTGAGACATTCCGGGTAAAAGGATTTGGAAAAGTAAAGCGGAACGATGTGATTGTTTTCAATTTCCCGTATTCCGACTGGAGCAAACTGCAACCGGATTTAGGCGTTTTTTACCTGAAACGTTGCGTAGCCCTTCCTGTTAGCGCTGTCCACCGTTTTTGTGATAGACCGCCATTTGGCCAACGGCGTGGTTTCCGGTAAATATTTCTGGTTTTACGGGAGTATGGGGTTG
>BNXY01000040.1 GCA_025999935.1 Bacteroidia bacterium
GCCTATCTGTTCGGAAATATTCTTACCATTACCCTTTCGGATATTTGGTTTGCCGGTATTTTGGCGGTCTTGCTGATTGCGACATTCATTCTTTTTTTCAATCCAATATTGTACACGGCTTTTGACAGGGAATTTGCCCAAACCCAAGGCGTAAAAACCAACCTGATAGAACATCTGATGATGCTGGCTATCGCCGTAACCATCGTAGCCTCTATCCGTTTGATTGGCATCATGCTGCTGATGTCTCTATTGACGGTGCCGCAAATGACGGCCAATCTGTTTACCGCCCGTTTGAAAAATATCATTGTTTATTCCATTTTAATCGGCATTGCGGGATGCTTTTCCGGTTTGTTTTTATCCTATTATTTGAATGTGCCGTCCGGAGCAGCCATCATCTTTGTGCAGGTAATCCTTTTTTTGCTTTGTAAAACAGGTATATTTCTTTGTAAAAAGACAATAAAACACGGATAAATTTGTTTAAACAGGCAGTAAATTGTTAAACAATAATTTCTTGAAAGCTCGTTATACCGTTTTCTTTTTGTGGATTGTTCTGCTTGCATCTTGTACTTCTGTTAAGAATACGGGCGGAATCAGGTGGTATCATGCGTTTAATACCCGTTACAATATTTATTTCAACGGGGATGAAGCCTACAAGGAAGCCCTGAAAAATCAATTGGACGCATATACGGAAAATTATTCGGAGCAGATTTTGATGTATCCGGTTTCGGCGCTTCCCAAAGACAAAGAGACTACCGGCGGATCTTTCGATAAGTCCATCGAAAAAGCGGTCAAAGCCATCAAACGTCATTCCATCCAAACCAAACCCGAACAGCAATCCGGTAAACGCAACGACCCTAAATACAAGGAGTTTATGAGCCGGACGGAATACAATCCTTTTCTGCACAACGCCTGGATGATGATGGCCAAATCGCAGTTCTACAACGGGGATTTTCTTCAGGCTGCCAGCTCGTTCTCCTACATAGCCCACTTGTATGAAACCCAACCGGAGATAGCCCACCCGGCAAAAATCTGGAAAGCGCGTTGCTATGCCGAGTTGGAATGGTTTTACGAAGCCGAAGATATTCTTTCCAAACTGAAAAACGAAAATTTATCTAAAAAGGAAAACGAATGGTTTTCAACCGTTTCCGCCGATCTTTTGATTAAACAAAAACAGTACGCCGAAGCAATTCCTCACATGCGGATTGCCATTAAATCGGAGAAAAACAAATATCAACGAACCCGTGAAAAATACCTTTTAGGGCAATTGTACACCACGACCGGTCAAAAGGATTTGGCGTACAAAACTTTTGGCGAAATCTCAAATGCCAATGCGCCTTACGTATTGGAACTGAATGCGAAAATCCGTCAAACGGAAGTATTTCCGGGAGGCGATGTCAACAAGATGACCAAAAAGTTGGGAAAAATGGCCAAGAGTTCAAAGAACAAAGAATACTTAGATCAGGTTTATTATGCTTTGGGAAATATCTACCGGGCAATTCCCGATACGGCGAAAGCCATAGAAAGTTACGAACTGGGGGTAGAGAAAAGTACCCGCAATGGCTTGGATAAAGCGTTCAATCAAATACAATTGGGAGATATTTATTTCAATCAGCGAAAATATTTGGAAGCCCAACCCAATTATGCCGAATCTTTGGGACAACTGAAAAAAGGCGATGAGGCTTTTCCCCGCGTTTCCAAACGCTCCGAGGTTTTGGATGAATTGGTTATATACTACGAAGCGGTTGAACTGCAAGACAGTCTTCAACGCTTGTCCCGGATGACGAGGGAAGAACGTATGGACGCAATCTACAAAATCATCGACGATTTAATTAAAAAAGAAAAAGAAGAGAAAGAGAAAGGCGAAAGAGAAGAATATTTGACTAAGCAGGAAGATTTACGAGCGCAGCAACAAGTTGGCCGATCCAATCCGCCTGCGACGAATATGATAACGCCTCCCACCACCGAATCTTCCGGTTTCTATTTCTATAATACTCAGGCGGTTTCCCTTGGCAAAAACGCTTTCCAACAAAAATGGGGAAGGCGGAAATTGGAAGACGATTGGCGAAGAAGAAACAAAACCAATCCCATGTCGGATCTCTATGCGGATGTAAATGAAACGGACAGTTTGCCGAATATTCCGTCAACAACAATTGATAATCCGGAAGGCGCCGATTTGCCTGACGAAGATTCCGAAACAAATCAGATAACCAATACGAAAGATCCACGCTACTATTTGCAGCAAATTCCTTTCACGGAAGAAGATTTGGCCGCTTCCGATTTGATTATTGCAGATGGTTTATTCCATATTGCTGTTATTTACAAAGACTTATTGGAAGATAACGGTTTGGCGTTAGAAACTTTCGAATCCTTGGATACCCGTTTCCCGGAAAATGAAAACAAATTGGATGCTTATCATTATACCTATCTGATTTATTGGCAGGAAGGCAATATGGAAATGGCGAATGTATATAAATCCAAGATTCGCGAATTATTCCCGGAAAGCGATTTGGCTGTTGCAATGGCTGATCCCGATTATGAAACCAACCTGAAAATGATGAATGTTATTCAGGATTCCTTGTATCAACAGACCTACAATGCCTATTTGGAAAGTCAACCCACGGTAATCCGTAAGAACTACGAAACCGTTTTAACCAAATACAATCAATCGAAATTGATGCCTAAATTCATGTTCCTCAACGCTTTGAGTTTTGTTCAAACCAATGAAGCGGATACCTTCAAAGTTTTATTGAAGGGATTGATTGATAAATATCCGGAGGAAGACGTTTCGGTTTTGGCCGGCGAAATAATGAAAGGTTTCCAGAAAGGTTTACTCTTAGCGTCTTCCGGCGACAACATGCTGGCAAGAGGCAGTTTATTCAACATGCGGTTCGGAGGAGCGGCCGCCGATTCGTTGGACTTGGATTCTACTATTGTGTTCTCTGCCGAAAAAAATACGCCGCATGAACTGCTTTTGGTTTATCCGAAAGGAAGCATCAATGAAAATGGCTTGTTGTTTACGGTGGCCAATTTCAATTTCGGCAATTTCATGGTCACTGATTTTGATTTGGAGCAAACGACAAGCGGAGAAATCGGACTGTTGCAAATCAAAGGCTTCAACAACTTGGATGAAGTGATTCAATATATCCGGATGATTCGGCAACCTTCCGGCTACGCGAAAGAGATAGAGGAAGCGATAATCATCGTTCCGGTTTCGGTAAATAATTATGAAATTTTGATGAAAGGGAAAAGTCTGGAAGATTACATGACTTTCTTTGAGGAAAATTTCTCGAAAGGAAATGAAAATTTAATTGCCGGATGGCGACTGAAACAAACCGAAGAAATGGAAGTTCACGCATTGCCCGAAATAGAAGCGGCAACTGATTTACTTCCGGAAGTTAAAGAAGAAAAAGAAGCAGAAATTACGGATTTAGAACCGGAAATCTCGCTTAAAATAAATTCGGATACAATTCCGCCCATTCAATCGGATTCAATTGCAGTGGAACCGGCTGTGGAATCGGACGAAGCGATAGAGGACATCAATGAGATCTATAATAAGGCATCCGATACCTTAGACGACACCACCAATATTATCAATGAAATTGCGGCAGATCCGATTCGAGGAATTAAAAAATTGTTCAGCCGAAAGAAATCTTCCAATGCCATAGATGAATATGCCAAGCAGCAGGAGAAAGAAGAAAAAGAAAGAGAAAAATTGTTGAAGAAAGAGAAAGAGGCAAAGGAAAAAGCCGACAGAGAACTGGCGAAACAGCAGGAAAAAGAAAGGCAGGAACTGCTCAAGAAACAACAAACGGAAGAGAAAGCCGCGTTGAAAGCCAAAGAGCAGCAAAAAAAGGACTTGGCAAAGGCAAAGGAGGATGAAAAGAAACAAAAAGAAGCTGACAAAAAGCTAAAAGCTGCCGAAAAGAAACGTTTGGCAAAAGAAAAAGCGGATGCTCGAAAAGAAGCGCTGAAAATAAAAAAGGCAGAACAAAAAGCCAAAGAAAAGCTTCGCGAAGCAGAACGCAAAGCAGAACGCAAAGCAAAGAAAAAATAAACAAAATGAAGAACGACAAACTTTTATGGGCCGACGACGAGATTGATCTCTTGAAACCCCATATCCTTTTTTTGGAAGACAAAGGTTTCGAGGTCGTGACCGTTTGCAGCGGTCGGGATGCCATCGAATGTTGTAAAGAACAGGTTTTCGACCTTATTTTCTTGGATGAAAATATGCCGGGTTTGAGCGGTCTGGAAACATTGTCGATCATCAAAGAAAACAACCCGAATGTGCCCGTTGTGATGATTACCAAAAGTGAAGATGAAGGGATTATGAATCAGGCCATCGGTAGTAAGATTTCAGATTACTTGATTAAACCGGTCAATCCGAATCAGATTTTGCTCTCCATCAAAAAGAACCTGCATAAGAATGAAATCATTAACCAAACCACGACTTCCGGATACCAACAGAATTTTCCCAAAATCGGTATGCAAATCAATGATTCGTTTACAGCAGAAGATTGGAAAGATGTTTATAAAAAATTGATTTTCTGGGAATTAGAATTGGAAGAATCCCAAACGGGAATGTCCGATTTACTGCGTATGCAAAAATCGGAAGCCAACCGGCTTTTCGGCAAATTCGTGAAAAACAATTACGAAAAATGGATTAAACAACCCGAAAAAAGACCGCTGATGAGTCCGGATATTTTTAAAAGCAAACTCTTTCCCCTGCTCGATAACGACGAAAGGGTTTTCTTTATCCTGATTGATAATTTTCGCTTGGACCAATGGCGGGAAGTAAAGGATATGTTGTCCGAATTTTTCACTTTCAACGAAGATTTGTACTATGCGATTCTGCCCACGGCTACGCAATATGCCCGCAACGCCATATTTTCGGGTTTGATGCCGGCGCAAATCGAAAAGATGTTCCCCGATTTGTGGGTGGACGAAGAATCGGAAGAAGGCAAAAACCTGAACGAAGCGCCTTTAATTAAAACGCAAATCGACCGTTTCCGGAAAAAATATTCTTTTTCGTATAATAAATTGAATGATTCAAGTCAAGGTGAAAAATTTCTGCAGAACTTCAACAACACAGACAATTATCAGTTGAACGTGATTGTGTTGAATTTTGTGGATATGCTTTCGCACGCCCGCACCGAATCGAAAATGGTAAGGGAATTGGCTTCCACCGAAGCGGCGTATCGCTCCTTGACCCGTTCGTGGTTCAAACATTCCACGACACTCGAATTGTTTCGGAAAATATCGGAAAAAGGATGCAAAATTATCCTGACCACCGACCACGGCACTATTCGGGTAACGCAACCGGTAAAAGTGATTGGCGACAAAAACACCAATACCAATTTGCGCTACAAATTAGGTAAAAGCCTGACTTATAACCCTAAGGAAATTTTTGAAATAAAAGACCCGGAAAGTGTAGGTCTCCCGGCGCCGAACATCAGCACCAAATACATTTTTGCGCTGGGCGAGGATTTTTTTGCGTATCCCAATAATTACAATTATTATGCTTCCTACTACATGAATACTTTCCAGCACGGAGGTATTTCATTGGAAGAAATGCTGGTTCCTATCATTTCTTTGGAGCCAAAGATTTAATGTTTTCGCCCCTTGATGATTACATGTTTTGCATTTGCCAAGGTCGTTGCGAACAAATAAATTTCGCCGCCTTCTTTTAGTTTCAGCTTTTTTCTTAATTCGGCGACGGAAAGCGGAAAATTGCGGATAGACAGATTGGCTTTATCCACTCCTTGGAGTAACTCTTTCAGCTCTTTTTTATTGAATGAAGCGTAAGTTTCAACCTGAAATGTGCGGCCGGGGAAGTCTTGGATGAGTGTTTCGGAAGTATATAAGTGACTGTCCGAATGAAATTTCCGGATAGGGTAGGAGCGTGTTAAACCTTTGAAGAATCCGGCTTTCAGAATAGATGCATTGGGTTCGTAGATATAATTGCCAACGAGGGACGTGTATTCGATGTGACATTCTTTTTCCTGCGATGGGCAAAAAGATATTTCTTGCCGTTCGCCTTTTTTGTTCAGATTGACACAAATGATGCGGGTTTCCCTGTTGAAATTTCTTTTCAGAAGAAAGAGCAATTCCTTACATTCGTTGTCAAGGCTTACTACATGCACTTCGGCCACGTTTGACCCCCAACCCCCTAAAGGAGGCTTAAAGTCCCCTTCAGGGGATTTAGGGGTAAAAACCAGCAAGGCTTGCGAAATATCAAGCATCGGCGACAATTTGATTAAAACGCTTTCTGCCTTCTCCAAGAGCAAATCCTGAATGGCCGACAAATCCGGCTCGCAGTTTTCAATCGCTACCACTTTTTTCCCGACATCCGAACGACGGGCAGGGTCGATAAAAACGGTGTCAACGGGCGACATCTTTTTCAGGTATTCCACCGCATCCGTATTTTCAATTTTCGCCGGATTCAGGCCTAAAACCTTCAAATTATGAGCGGCCAATTCACACAGACCGGCTTGCTTTTCTACGTAGGATGTTTCGATGAATTTTGGAGCGATAAAGGCAAAATCCACCCCGAATCCGCCGGTCAGGTCAACAAAAGAATTTCCGGAAAGCAGGGAAGCTTTGTAGCGGGCGGTCGCTTCCGAAGAACATTGTTCCATGGAAAGCGCAGGAGGATAAATAACACCCTCCGATTGAAACCATGAGGGGATTTTGTTTTCTGCCGATTGTAAGCCTTCGATTTGTGTCAGGGCGGCAAGAATATCCACCTCCGGGTCTGCCAATGACCGAGCTTGGAGCGCTAATTTCCGGACATCGTCGAACCGGTGATTCCGGATAAACCGTAAAGTCGCCTCATTATAAATCATGAAAATCTTTCCAATTATATTCCGGCTATTTCCCCACTGATCCTGAAATAATCGAAATCTACATATCCTCCGGTATTTTTTGTCGCGTAGTTGTACAAGCCGAAGCGATAGCCCATAAAATGGCCCAGCGTGTAACTCATTTTCAATGGTTTGCCTGCCGATAGCCACTTCTCTCCGTCAAGGCTGTAATAAAAATACGCCAAATCGGTTTTCTCCCTGAAATCACATTCTGCTTTAAAGTAAACTGTTTTTTTACCAAACGGGATTTCCGCCTGCTCAACCGGTTTGCCCGACGAGGCATTATTCATGTATATAAATTTCCGGTTACCGCTTACTTTTATTCCTATTTGCCCGTAATGGTTTTGAAAAAGACACAAACCGGCAAAGTCGCCGTCTTTCATTCCTGAAACATCCATTTTGGTTGTTCCCGAACAAACGGGGCCGATTGTGCGCTGCGTCAGTGTGTTTCCCGCTAATTCAAAATTGTTGTCGAGGCGTCCTGTCGTCAGGCGCAAATAACCGTTTTCTACTTTCCACAATGTATTGTCGGGGTTGTGATTCCATTGCCATACAAGCGGCAAGGCCAGGTCGCCTTCTTTTCTGTTAAATTCGTCCGAATTTACAATTCCGGGTATTAAGCCTTTATTATCGGGCAAGCCGGACTTTTCAGCGGACTTATCGCCGGCGCCGATTTTTGGGAATCCACCTTCCCAATTCATCGGAAGAAGATAGGGAATTCGCCCTACAGCTCCGTAATCGCGAAAAAGGTAAGCAAACCATTCTCCTCCGGGCGTTTCAATAATACCGCCCTGCGCTATTCCCAAATTTTGAAAAGCCAGACGGCCTTCCCATTTTCCATTGAGGCTGTCTGCCCGGTGAACAATTTCCGTCCGCATCCCGCCGCGGGGCCATGTTATATTGAAAAGATAGTATTTCCCGTCGTACTTGAAAAGTTGCGAACCTTCTGCTCCCAAAGCAATATCGTTACCTGCCGGCGCGCTTGCATTTTCAATCAAAACACGGTTTGTGCCGGGTTTCATTCCCGAAAAATCGGGTTCGAGTTCAGTAATGAACAATTTTCCATTTCCGTAAATCATATAAACCTTACCGTCGTCATCAAACCAGAGCGTGTGGTCATGCAGGGAAGGCGTAAACGTCCGTGTTTCCCACCGGCCGTTTTCAATATCGTCTGTGATATAAATATAGGTTTTGTCGGTAGTTTGCGAAAAAGTGGTAACATAAAATTTTCCGTTGTGATAACGGATGCAACTTGCCCATGAACCGCGCCCGTAAGCGTTTTTGCCATTCGTAAGATTCATCGCGTCGATACTGGCTAAGGTATCATAAGCGTAATTTACTATTTCCCAATTAATCAAATCATTCGATTTCATAATCGGAACACCCGGCGACATGTGCATCGTTGTGCTGCTCATATAGTAAGTATCGCCGGCACGCACCATCGACATATCGGGAACATCGGCAAAGATAAGCGGATTCTTTGCTGTCTGAGCATTGAGAAATAAGGTAAAAAATAAAAAAAAGAACCATATTGAATTTTTCATGCGGAAATAATTTGAAAATTTGAAAATGCGTCAATTTGAAAATGTGTCAACACTGATTCGTTCTGCATTGATTTCGCCTTTCAGGAACAGGGATGCCATGGTGGTAAATTTCTCTTCCGATTCGGTGGTATAAAAGCGGCAAGTACCGTTTCTGGAACATTTTTCATCCATTTCGGGATGGCGGTGCAGGTAATCTTCCAAACTTTCCGCCACCAACTGTCCTTGCGAAACCAACCGAACGGATTCGGATAGAAATTTGCGGATTTTCTTTTCCAACAAGGGATAATGCGTACAAGCCAGAATCAGGGTATCGATTTGGGAATCTTTTTCGAGGATGTTTTCAAGGTGCTGTTTGACGTAATAATCGGCGCCGGGTTTATTGTGTTCGTTGTTTTCAACCAACGGAACCCACAAGGGGCAGGCTTCTCCCGTCACCGTAATATCCGGGAACAATTTTTCGATTTCGAGGGGATAAGAGCCGGAAGCGATGGTGCCGGGCGTTCCGAGTATGCCCACGTGCCGGGATTGGGTAATTTTTCCGATACATTCAACAGTGGGGCGAATTACGCCCAAAACCCTTCGTTGGAAATCTATTTTGGGGAGATCGTTTTGTTGAATTGTGCGTAAGGCTTTTGCCGATGCGGTGTTACATCCTAAAACAACCAAGCGGCAATTCTGTTTGAAAAGCCACTTGACTGCTTGTAGGGTAAATTCATAAACAACTTCGAAGGACCGGCTTCCGTAAGGCGAACGGGCATTGTCGCCTAAATAGAGATAGTCATATTCAGGCAGTTGCCGGCGAATCTTATCCAAAATGGTGAGACCACCGTATCCTGAGTCGAAGATGCCAATGGGTTGCAATTTTTATTTCAATCCTAATTTTGCTTTCACTAACGGGGTAGCATCAATGGCTTGTGGAGAAATAAAAAGGAGCGATACGGAATCAAAAACATAAGTATAATGATTTTCAGTAGCCACATCTTTGATAGCTTTCATTACTTTCTCTTGAATCGGCGCTGCCAAAGTTTGTTGTAACTGTTGTAACATTACTCCGGCATATTCTTGAAAGTTCTGTATTCTATCCTGATAATCACTAAGTTCTTGTTGCCTGCGAAGTTTTATGCTTTCAGCTAAAGTATTCTGTTTTTCCAGCCAATCCGTTAATTTGGTGTTGTATTCATCCTTCATTCCGGTTAGTTCCGCCTCCAAGGTAGCTGCCGTACTTTTTAACGAATCTTGCAATTGTGCAATTTCAGGCATAACCGAAGTTATTTCTTGGTAATTAATATGAGCATTTTTTTGAATTTCTTGTGCAAACATAGTCACAGGAATCATCAATAAAGCGAACAGTACGATTTTCTTATACATAAAATTAAAATTATTAAGTTATTTATTCAATTTGTGGGCGCAAAGTTAAGAATTTATTTTGAATATCCCAACTTTGTTAAAATGTCGTTGCTAATGTCTATTTTTGGAGTAGCATAAATGATACTCATTGCCGATGCACGGTCAATCACTACGGTGTATCCTTGTTTGTTCGAAATCTCTTCGATGGCGTTGTAGATTTCGTCCTGTATCGGTTTGACGAGGCTTTCCCGTTTTTTATACAGTTCGCCGTCCGTTGCAAAATATTTGCGTTTCAATTCTTGCGCTTCTTGTTCTTTTGCTACGATTTCAGCTTCTCTTTTGGATTTCATCTCCGCAGAAAGAAAAACCAAATCGGCTTGATACGTTTTGTACAGATTTTGTGCGTCCTGTTGTACCTTTTCTACTTCTGCCTGCCATTTTTTAGAAATAGAATTCAACTGTTCATTCGCCATTTCATAAGCCGGAATATTTTTCAGAATATATTCCATGTCTATCAAGGCGAATTTTTGCGCTTGCGCTCCTATGGTCATTGCCAATAGAGAGAATAATAAAAGAATCTTCTTCATAACGTTCAAAATTTAAATGTCTTTAGTTTTATTATTTATATAGACTATTCAAATAATAGTTGGTTTAAAATTCTTGTCCCAGAATAAAGTGGAACTGTCCTTTCGAGATGTTTGCGCCGGGTGTCGGTCTATCGAAACCGTATCCCCAGTCAATTCCCATCAAACCAATCATCGGCAGGAAAATTCTTGCGCCGACTCCCGCTGAACGTTTTAACGCAAAGGGGTTGAATGATTTAATATCGTGCCAAGCATTTCCCGCTTCAAGGAATAACAAACCGTAAATGGTGGCGGATTGTTCAAGCATGAACGGGTAGCGCAATTCCAATGCCAAGCGGGAATAAGCATACGCTTCATCTCCTCTGTTCGGCGTCAACGAACCATTTTCATATCCGCGCAATCCGATGGTTTCGGTAGCATACATACTTGAATAGCCGGTCATTCCGTCGCCGCCCACATAAAATGTTTCAAAAGGCGTCTGTTTGTGAGAATTATAAGAACCCAAAAATCCGTATTCAACGCGGCTCATCAAAACAGGCGTTTTAGTGATTACTTCCGGATTTGCCAAAGGAATGAATATTTTGCCTTTGAATTTCCATTTATTATATTCTATCCATTCGTTTTTCTTCGGGTCGTCGCTTGCCATAGCGGCATAATCGCGACCGTCAAACATAGAATAAGGAGGTGTGGCGCTGACGGATGCTGAAAATTGCGAACCTCTACGGGTATAAAGCGGATTATCTATTGAACTCCAGCTCAAAGTCAACCCCAGCGAAAGGCTATTGGCATTTCCATTGTCAATAATAAAATAACTGCCCCAATTTTTCAGCATATAACGTTGATACGAAAGTTCTCCCGAAAGATTGAACCGATAATCCGGCCAAGAAAGCCGTTTTCCGTAACCGGCCGAAACGCCGAATATTTTCATGAATTGATTATCGTCGTAAGCCATTCCTCCACTGCCGTAGCCGCCGTAGCCGCTATCGTAACCGTATCCGCTATAATAATAGGGATTATAATTTTGATAATAACGGCTGTCCATTCCGGTCGTCACCATGTAATAAGCGCTAAGAGAGAATGAATTGGGTCGTTTTCCGCCGAACCACGGGTCGAAGAATGAAATGTTGTAAGATTGGTAATAACGTCCGTTGGTTTGGCCGCTTAAGGTCAGCGTTTGTCCTTCACCCTGAGGGATAATCCCTTTATAAGTATCGGGATGTATCAGGTTGTTGAAAGAGAAATTGGAAAACTTTAAACTCATACGTCCGATCACACCGGTTTGCCCCCAGCCGGCAGAAAATTCCACCTGGTCATTGGCTTTGGAAGTCAAGTTGTATTCGAGGTCAACCGTACCGGATTCTTCATTGGGAAGTACCTCCGGTTTCATTTGTTCCGGGTCGAAATGTCCCATCTGGGCAATTTCACGCAAGGTACTCATGATATATTCCCTGCTGTACAATTGACCGGGTTTTGTCAGTAATTCCCGGCGGACAATATCTTCGTAAAGCCGGTCATTTCCGTTGATAGTCACTCGGTTGATAGTTGCTTGTATCCCTTCTGAAATCCGGATTTCCAAATCTACCGAATCATTTTCCAAGGCCGTTTCCACCGGGTCCAAACGGGCAAATATGTAACCGAAATTATGATAAACATTTGCAACCGCATCTTCATCGGACTGTAATCTTTCTCCTAATTTCTTCGAGTTATACACATCTCCGGCTTGCATATTCAATATGTAATCTAACTGGGAAGACGGGTACAAAGTATTTCCCACCCATTTGATATCTCTTATGTAAAATTTATCGCCTTCGTTCACATCAATATAGATAGAAACATGTTTATCATCTATCGGAACGACGCTGTCGGAAACAATTTTGGCGTCGCGATATCCCTTTTCGCCATATTTAGCAATGATATTATCCAAGTCATTTTCATATTCATCTTGTACAAATTTCTTGGTACTGAATATTTTACGAATTCTCAACATGGTTGGGCGTTGTTTGAAAATGCTATATCCTTCATTGGTTTTTTTCATGGCCATTTTCAAATCTTTCGTCGAAACATTCCCATTTCCCTTGATAATAATTTCTCGAATTTTGATTTTTTCTTTTTTATCAACGGTAATGTCGAGAATGGATTTACCTTCATTCGACAAATCATCGAATTGCCGGACGAGAATCTCGGCATTGCTGAAGCCTTTTTCATCAAAATATTGAGTGATTCTTGTGCGCGCCCGGTTAATCAGGTCGGGTGAAAGCGGGGAACCTTTCGCCATACCGATTTTAGCTTCCAAGTCTTCCCGTTCACTTTTTTTAACCCCGTGATATTCGATGGTTGAAATGGTCGGGCTGGGTTTTAAGGCAAATTCCAACCAAACGCTATCCGCGGTTAGCTTTGTAGCAAAAGCTTTTGCATCGGAAAAAAACCGGTGTCTTATAAACAATTTCAGCGCCGCCGTGACTTCTCTTCCGGGAATCGAAATTTTTTGCCCGACAGATAATCCGGAAATAGCGACTAATTGAGCTTCTTCATATCCCTGACTTTCTACCCCGGAAACTTTAATTCCTGCAATGGCATATTTTTTGTTGTCTTTGACAGAATAAGAAACAACAGGAAGTTCGGTAATCCCCTCATTGATAGCAGGTGTCAATGTTGTATCGGTATTAATTGTTGTATCTTCAATAATTTCCTGCGCCTGCAAGGAAGTTATCGTAAAAGCCCAAAGGCAAAAGAATAAAATTTTTTTATACATATTTAGTATTCAACGTGTTCAATTGATTATGCGTATTTGCTCTCCTATTTTACCAAATCGCCTTTCTCTTCTTTGATAATCGACAATGGCTTCATACAGATTTTCTTCTCTAAATTCAGGCCAAAAAGTATCTGTAAAATAGAGTTCTGCATAAGCTAACTGCCACAGCAGGAAATTACTGATTCGGTATTCTCCTCCTGTGCGAATCAACAAATCCGGATCAGGTATCTTTTTTGTAGATAAATGATTAGAAATTGTTTCCTCATCAATTTGCTTTATATTCAGTGTGCCGTCTTTCACTTCTTTTGAAATTTTTTTGAGCGCTTCCGTTATCTCCCATCTCGAAGAATAGCTGAGCGCCAAAATCAAATTCAAACCGGTGTTTCCACTTGTTTCGCCGATACATTCGACTAATTTTTCACGAGTTGCCGATGGCAAACGATCTATATCTCCAATGACCTCCAAATGAACATTATTCCTCATCAAATCGGCTGTTTCTTCTGTGATCGCTTTAACCATCAATGCCATCAACGAATCGATTTCTTCTTTGGGGCGATTCCAGTTTTCCGTAGAAAAAGTATAAGCTGTTAAGTACTTTACACCCAATTTTCCGGCAGCTTCCGTTACTTTTCGAATAGAAACAACACCCTCCTTGTGGCCCAGAAAGCGGTCCATTCCATTTTTTTTAGCCCATCGCCCGTTGCCGTCCATAATGATGGCAATGTGTGCCGGCAGCCTTGTCAAATCAATCGTTTCTTTTAGTGACATCTTATTCATTTGTACATTTTCTGTTGTTCGGGCCAAAGTCCCAAGTGATAGAAAACATCAATGTGTTATACCAATCTTTGTTTTTAAATGCTCCGCTTTGTATTTTGTAGGGATTATCCAAATTAAATCCTTCCGAAGAAGGAGCGTCGAAACCGTCGCCGAACAATTTGCGCACCGAGTATTCCAGTCCCAAATTGATTCGGTTTTTGATTTTATATTTTACGCCTAATCCCAACGGGAGATGAATGTTTAAAAAAGTCCGGTCTTCTCCGGGAGCTACGGTCATTCCCAACCCGGCCAACAAATAAGGCGCTATTCTGCTTGTGTTCAGATACGCGAATTTGTCGCTGTATGGTAGGAAATTAAATTCCATTTGTCCGCCCAGTTCATAAAAACTCCGGCTGAATGAGGTTGCGGCATGACCGGGAAATACATTATCCGTATTCCGGGTATCTCCGCTTATTTTTCCCATCATCAGATCCGTTTTCAATGCCCAGCGAAAATTGAAATTTCTCCTGAAAACCAAACCTCCTGCCGGATTCAATCCCTGCAACAATGCCGTTTGATTGGCATCGCCCAAGTACATCGACGTTCCGGCCATTCCCCCTATTTCATATTTATACTCTTGCGCAACCGCTGTTGCACCGATAAGTAAGAATAGCATTAATACTAATACTTCCTGTATATTTTGATATTTTTTTGAAGCTCGTTTCATATTTTTGACGCATCTTGTTAAATGCACGTTTTTGTAAAAAAATTTTCTTTAATAAAAACGCTAAAATCGCTTCAAAATTATATACTTAACCTTTTTTCTAATAATTAAACTCTTTTTTGTTCTGAAAAGCTTTCCATATTTCCGGCAAAACAGTTGAATTTTTTCCACCGATGATATAGAAATATTTACCCTCGCCATCAACCACTAAAGAAGCGGACGAACGTGCGGTAAAATCTTCAGGCGTTTGATATTTTTCCGGTTTTATAAACCAAGTATTTCCACCGTCGGTAGAATAATAAACTTCTTTATTGTAAGTTCCGTCGGATAGCTGACCGTTTGTCAACCAAAATTCATCGTTGTAATAGAAAGCGTTTGCTCCGGCCAAAGGTGGAAATATCTGCCGGTTATCCGAAATTTTAGCCCAATACAATCCGGTTTGTGTTGACCATACGGCATTCTGCACGGTTCCGTCGGACGAAACCCCGCCAATATTTGTAATTCGCTCGGTTTTCATTACCGTATAACTGAGGCTCGAAAAATCATGCAGCGGAAAATCGGTCGGGATAGCGCTGCTACTGTAAGTCCAGTCGGTTGAATTGTGCGTAAATGCGAAAACCTTTTCTCCTTCTTTTTCCACGACTACGCTCAAACCTTCGAGTTGGTTTGCGGAAGCATTTAAGAAACCCAAAATGCCGACCACCGGATATTCCGTATTCACTTGGCGCCAAGTATCGGCGTTTGCGTCTTGACTTGTATATAGATTGCCTTCTTGCGAATAAGCAAAAATCTGGTCTTTGTTTTGTTGGATACCCTTTATAAGGATTGTGGCCGGAAGTCCCGAAAGTGTTTCCTTTTGCCAATTTATGGCATCGGAGGAGCTGTATAATTGCAAATCATTCTCTATTTTGGAAAAGGTAAAAAATCTGCCGCCGAACAAAATTGTTTTTGTTTCTTCCGTTTGTAAAAACGGCAAATCAGAAGCAAATTTTTGATATTGAACCGAATCAGGGTCTATTTGATGAATATTCAGTTGCGCCGAATATTCTTTTGTAGTGTTCCCGTCAAGGGCAAATACTTTCAGTTTTAGCGGAACGGATATATCAATGGAATCGCCTGAATTTACCCAAACAGAATCTCCGTTCGTAATATTCAGGATATTATTCACTCCGGCGGCGGTTGTATAGTTAATGATTACTTTTTCCTTGATATCCGTCAGGTAAGTCATGGAATCGTAATTGTAAATCAAATTCTGTTTCTGGTCGATGGAAAAAACGACGGTTTTCAATTCGGAAACAGAGTCATGTGAAAGACTGAAAGCCACAATTTCGGCATCGGTAGGAATAAAATTATCTTCAAAGTTATCTCCTCCCAAACAGGAAGTCATTAACCCTACCAGCAATGAAAAACACAAGACATATAATTTATTTCGTAAAGACATTTTGTATAAAGTATATTTATTTAATCTGCAAAAGTAGAAACATTTTTGACTTAAATTGCTATGTTACGAAATATTTATGTTTTTTTAGGGGTTAAAGGCATTATTATAGTCAAAAATCAGTGAATTTTCACATTTTTGAACATTTCCCGGCACACAATTGAGGGCCGGAGCGACTACTCCTTTTTCTAAAATCAAAGGCGAAATTTCGACAAGTGCTTCGTCCCATAAATTTTCTTCGAGGAAAGAATGTAATAATTTGGCGCCGCCTTCCACAATCAATGACTGTATTTTTTGCTCGTACAAAGCTCTCAATTGTTGTTTCAAGGTCAGGCTGCTGTCTGCAATTATTTTTACCGGGTCGTTTCCTTTCCAGAAACGGACATTCAGCGAAGGTTTATCCAATAGCGCCGTTCTTTTTCCAACCATAATGGCTGCTTCTTCGGCGCGCAATTTGTGCACAAGCGCTTGGGTAAAGGCGTTTGAAAACCGGACAGGGGCTTGTCCGTCGTTTGCTTCCCGTTGCCTGTCCATAAATCCGTCCGCCGATTGCGCCCATTTCAAAATGATGTAGGGACGTTGTTGGAAAATGTAGGTCAAAAACCGTTTGTTCAGCGATTTACACTCCTCTTCCAATACGCCGCAGACGACTTCTACCCCGGCTTTCCGCAGCATGTTAATTCCTCGCCCCGACACTTCCGGATACGGATCGATCTGTCCAACCACCACCCGTGGGATTTGCTTTTGGATGATTAGTTCTGCACAAGGAGGCGTTTTTCCGTAATGGGAACAAGGTTCGAGATTCACATACAAGGTCGATTCCTTCAGGAGTTTTTCGTCTTTTACGGATGCAATGGCATTTACCTCAGCATGCGCTTCGCCGTATTTCCGGTGAAATCCCTCGCCGATGATTTTTCCCTGATGAACAATAACCGCGCCGACCAAGGGATTCGGAGCGGTAAATCCTTTTCCGTAAGCGGCTAATTGCAGGCAGCGATGTATGTATTTTTCTGCTGAAACCTTATTCATTTTTTTGATTTTTGCACAGACAAGCCGTTTTGTGCGACAAAGATAAGCAATTATCTCCTATATAAGTGATTTCAAATCTTGGATTGCCGATATTAAGTACCTAATCTATTAACTAATTTCCCACGACAAATGTACAATATTTCATCTTAAAAACAAATGTTTTAACGGATTATTATCAGGTTAAATAAAAAAATGTTAAATTTGTGAGAAAATTGAAATTAACGAATGATTATGAATGCTTTTTTAGAATTATACGGTCAAATTTATTATCATCGCATGGAAATTAGGATGATAGCCGCTGCCGATGTCGTCTTCGATGCGTGGCCGGGCTCCGTTGTCCGCAACAATCTGTTGTATGCCGCAGACAAAATTTTTGTCGAGGAGCGGAACATGCCGCTTCGGGAACTGATTGATACATTTCCGCTGAATGTGGAGCATCCTTTGTACAAAGAACTCCGGGAAGGTTTTCCGAAAGGATATGTGCTCACGGATTTCTCTCATTCCGACCTATCGTCGTCCGTCACCATCAAGAAAAACGAAATATTTTCTTTTTCTCTTCTGTTGATTGGTCGGTTCAATGATTATAAATCCTATTTTTTCCAAGCCATCCGGGAAATGTGCTCCAGAGGTATCGGCAAGCCTTTAACGCCTTTTCTTTTGTTGGATATATCCGAGAAATCGCTTTCGGGGGAATCGCAAATCGTTGCTGTGGCGCAAACGAATTTGACGGAGGAATTGCGCTATCCCATCCGGTTGGCGGATTTTATCCAAGAGGAAGAATCGGACGAATTTTCCGAAATTACCCTCCGGTACAAAACGCCTGTCATCCTGTTTCGCTTGAAAAACAAAAAGAATACCCAACTGAGTTATCAGGACAAAAGCAATCGTTTTCCGGGGTTTTACCAATTGGTGCGTTCGGCGTTTTTCCGGTTGCAAAAACTGTATGCAGTATATGTGGAACCGACCACTTATACTCCGGCGCTTTTTGAAGAAACAGTAACAGAAACCTACTTGGAAAAAGCCGGTTATCCGCTGTTGCAGTCGGCCAACATCCGGTATGTGTCGTTGCAAAATACGCAAAAGAAAGAGAAAGTGAATGAAATGCCTTTGAGCGGGTATGTGGGAGAACAAGTGTATTCGGGGTATTTTCAAAAATATTTACCTTTGTTGAAATTTATGGAAGGATTGGGGGTTGGGAATGAGACGGTTTATGGGATGGGGAGGTATGAGGTGGAGAATTGAGATCAAATAAAATAGAATGATAGAAAATATTTATAAATGTGATTATTTATGGAAAAAAAAGAAGTAATTCCAAAGTATCTGCTTAAAGGAGATTTAAGCGGCATACAAGATTTTATTTTCAGTATTCCCTCGAAAGGAGCGGCAAGAACGCTGAAAGTACGGTCGTTCTTTATTCAGGCAATTATTCAGCTTTGCATTCACAAACTAAAGGATGATTACAATTTGCCAAAAGAAAGTTGTATTTCAGATCGAGGTGGATCTTTTTATCTTGGGATGGATAATGAAATAGCAAATCTGAATAGTATCCAAGCCGGATTAAATGAAGAATTATTCGAACTCGGATTATTTGTAACGCTTTGCCAGACTGAAGGTGATTCATGGACATCTGCAAATGAGCGTTTGTCTGAGATGGAAGAAAAACAAAAATTTCAAAAGTATGCAAATTCTACAAAATTATTTAAAGAACATGATAGGGTAAAACCAATTGATATTCAAAAGTGGAAAAATTTTGCAGGAGCCTTGTCTAAAACGAAAGCAAAATATAAAGAGATAGAAAAAGTGAAAGGCGAAATATTGACACATAATTCCATTTCTTTGTTTGGATATACATTGACCTTATCTGAAAGCGGACATAATCCTCAGACATCATTTAACGAAATGCCTGTGTGGCGTGAGGAAAATGTTTACTTTAAAAATAAAGGAGAAGACCTTGTCAAAAAATGGGAATCTGAGTTTGCAGAAAAGAATAATGCAGATTTGGAGGATGTCATTAAAGCGGGTAATTTGATTGATTTGAATCACTTGGGATTAGAAGCCCGATTCCGTACAGGAACCGATAAAATAGCAGCCATAGCCTTGGATGTGGATAATTTAGGAGATTTCTTCAAAAATAAAAATATTGAAGAATTAAAAGTTGCAGAAAACGGGTTGAAAACTTTTTTTATTGATAAGATGGGCGAACTTTGGAAAAAAGAGAAATTTAATGAAGCGGATTACTATCAGGACAATATTTTGATTTTATTTTCTGGAGGTGATGATTGCTTCATTTTAGGCGCTTGGGACGCAAGTATTCATTTTCTAAATTTATTGCATGCGGAATTTAAAGAATTTGCGCAAAATAAAAAATTATTGATTAGAGGAAATCCATGCACTTTTTCGGCTTCTATCCTATTTGTAGATGCTTCATTTCCAATGATTCGATTGGGGGATATGGCAGAAGACATGCTATCCATAGCCAAAAAAGGGAACAAAAATTCAATTTGTCTCTTTGAGCAAAAGTTTACATGGAAAGAATTTAACGATATTATTATGATAGCAAATACTTTACAAGATTTTATTCAGAAAAAAGGCGAAAGCAAAGCTTTGGTACAAAAAATAGCTTTAAGCGCTAAAGGATACAAAAACTTGGTAAATGGAATTAAACTGTCAAAGCCATTAAACATGCAGAAAGTTTGGAATCTGACTTGGTTTATTTTGCGTGGAGTCAAGGAAGAAAACAGACAAGCGGTTGATGACAAAGTCGTAAGGAAATACCATGAAGCCGTTGTTGGCGCATTAGCCAATAAAGAGTATTCAAATGCCTTGGTCTTTCCTTTTGCCGCAAGAATAGCTGAGTTATTGATTAGAAACAGGGATTAGTAATAAATTAAAAAAATAGAATTATGGCAAACATTAACAACAACAACCAATCTGAGAATAAACGGGATATTGTCCACGACAAATTCAAAGGTGCCTATGGTGTTTTCTCAAAAGATTTACTCGAACATGAATCCATTGATATTATTAAGAATTTTATGCAATTTGGAATTAAGGATAAAGATGTTACATCATCGCAATTATGTAATGTTTTCAACGTAATTATAGATAAAAAAATGGGAAATGCGGCTAAGCGCATTAAGCTGACTTATATTCTTGCGCGTAACAATACAGAAGGAATGCGTGTATTAATAAACATGTTGGATAAAATGCTTTCCAATGGGTGTAAATATAATACGATTCGCAATTTTGCTGAAGCCTGTGTAGCTTATCATAAATATTTCGAAACATTAAAAAATAACAATATATGAAACTTATAAAAAAAATAATCATTTCAGGAAAGCTGGAAGTGTTGACCGGATTGCATATTGGCGGTTCAAGCACAAGTATGAATATAGGAGAAGTGGATTTGAGTGTTATCAAATCCCCACATGATGGAACACCTATTATTCCGGGAAGTTCTCTAAAAGGAAAACTAAGAAGTCTATTGGCTAAATTGGAAGGTTCTAATAAAGTAGAAGATGACTCAAAAGAAATCAAAAATATTTTTGGTGCGCCGGATAAAAAAGATGACAAAGGAAATGTTGAAAGTTATATTACCCGCCTTATTGTCCGTGATAGTTTTTTGATTAATTCCAAAGAGATTCGAGATTGGGAAAAAGAAGGCGACTATACGGAAATTAAAACAGAAAACACTATCAACAGAGCCAAAGGTGGAGCAGAACATCCAAGGCAATTGGAAAGAGTTCCCAAAGGAGCTAAGTTTAAATATGAAATGATTTTGGATGTATATGATGAAGACGATGAAAAAAAATATCTGCTTAATATAAAGAAAGCTATGAAACTGTTAGAAGACGATTATTTAGGAGGAAGCGGTTCCCGCGGGTATGGGAAAATTAAATTTCACGAAGATAAGGATGATCCAAAACCAGTAGATAGCAGATATGGCAACAACACATCTAATTAAACTCAAGTGCCAGTCCGGCACTCAGTTTCATTTAGGAGAAAGTACTCCATTTGAAGATTCAGTACTGCATAAATCTTCGGAAATTATTCATTCCGACACCCTGTTTTCAGCCTTGGTTTGCATTGCTGCAAAGATTGGAATAACAAATCCGGAAAAGATTTTGGGAGAAGATGGTCGTATTAGTTCCTGTTTTTATGTAATGGAAAAAGAGAATAACTCCATTTTCTTTCTTCCTCGTCCAACGGCGCCGTTATTTAGAAAAATGCCTTTTAAAGCCATTAAAAAAATCAAATATGTCAGTTTGGGCGTGTTTAATTCCAATATTCCTGTACATTCTTGGTTTGACATAAGTCGTAACGAAAAGCCTCATAATAACTTAATTATTGGGAACAATTGGATTGCAACCAAAGAAGAATTTGACAAGATGAATATTGAATATTCTCAAGCAAAAAAATTGCAGTTATACCAATTACAAACTTTACCGCAAGTGAGGGTGCATACAAACGAAAGAGAAAATAATCTTTATCAGGTGGAACGCTTACAGATATATGATAACCGTCTTATTGATGAGAAATTGAAAATACATTTCTATTTTCTTTTGGATGCTGAACTTTCCGGAAATCTCCAAACAGTTATACATCTATTGCAAGACGAAGGCTTGGGCGGGCAACGCAGTATTGGATTCGGGTTATTTTCAAAAATAGAAATAATTTCCAATACAAAGATATTTGATTTGAAAGGAGATACTTATATCAATCTCTCTTTGCTTTCTCCCCAAAAAGATGATTTTGACGAATTAACAAATTGTTTCTATCAGACCATATTGCGGGGAGGTCGAAATTTGGCAACAGAGCGATATCTCAAACAGATACTAATGCTCAAAGAGGGCGCCATCATAAGCCATAATATGCAGGGGCAGATTGCCGATATTTCTATATATAAAGATAAATCGAATCTCCGGTACGGTAAAAGTTTTCCTTTATTAATACCTAAAATAATCTGAATATGAGAACAAGTCTTGGTTATAAATATAATTTGAAGATAGAGACTATAACTCCGGTTGCAATTGGCAGTGGTGAAACATTAAGCCCATTAGCTGATTATTGGATATATGGTAATACAGCCTGTCTATTGAATCATCAAAAATTGGAAAAAGCGTTGGAAGCTAAGCCGGAATATTTGTCTGAATATATTAATAGGATTAATGGTAATGTAAAGTCAGATAAAAACAATTTTTTAGATCAATTTATTAAATGTAAATTGAAAGGCAATCTGTCTGATTTTATTTCCCAAAAAATAACGATAAAGGGGACAGGAAATGCTAAAGAATTGAAAACTTGCATACAAGAAAATGGCAAGCTGTTCATACCCGGCTCTACAATAAAAGGCGCTGTCAAATCGGCAATGCTTTATAACTGGTTGATGCGAGAAGAACAAGAAACTCCAATGACAGAATTATTAAAAGAATTGAAAGATTTATATAAATATAAAGCGCTCATTAAAGACAATGAAAAACGAGTAATAGATAGAATAAACTCGTTATTGGCAAATTTTTTAGAAAAGCCATCCAAAGAACAACGATTGAATTTTTCTCTATTACAAATAACGGATACTTATTTTGAAAAGGAAGTTCCGGAATGGATACATACATGCCGATACCCGTTAAAAAACAAAAAAAAGAAACGAAAAGGTATTCCTGTCTTTTTAGAAGCCATTCCAAGCAAAAGTTACTCTTCTTTGTGTATTCAATTTGAAGAGAATAAGGTGGCTAAAAATACGAGTGAGTGCTTAAAACCTTACTTCAACGCAAATGGCATGACGACTTTGTTCGCACAAATCAATCGTTATTCTGTGGATAATTTGAAATACGAACAAGCATGTGTAGAACAAAAAGATACACTGAAAGGCTATCTGAACGAATTGGACAGTCTTCAAACACAAATTACACAATCTACCAACGATATAGCGTTTCTTCCCCTGGGATTCGGCAAAGCCAATTTTTATCAATCCATCGGCTTGGCTTTATACAATTGGTTGAATATCGTGGAAAAAGAAAGTACTATTTTAGACTTTGCTTTCAAGAACTATTTACGTTTGTTTAAACTTGGGCAAGTTAAGCAGGAACAACTGCCAACAACCCGTTTGCTTATACAAGAAAATCAACAGCCTTTAGGTTGGGTTAAATTAACAATTAAATAAAAGAAAAATTATGAAACGATTATTTATTATTTTTATTTGTATTGCCGGTCTATCGTTGAATGTTGATTCACAAGAACAATCGGCAACTGAAAGAGTTCAATCGTATTCAGAACAGGAATTGAAGTATTTGAAAGATGAATACAAAATATTGTCGGATGCAAATGTTAAAATCGTCAAAGAGCTAAAAGAAGAAAGAAAAAATCATCAAGATTATGTAGAATCTCTTTATAAATGGGTTGCTATATTTTTTGGAATTATTTGTACTCTATTTGGTAGCATATTTACTTTTTTAGGGATAAAAACTAAAAAAGATGTGGAGAAAGAAATGAACGATAAACTAAGCAGAGAATTAAATACTACTTTTAATAGATTAGCCGCAGAACTTAAAACAAATCCGGATGCATTAAAAGCAGCTATTAGTGAAAAATCAATAGAAATTGAGTTGAAAAATGATTATCCTATTACAATTTTACACACAGCAGAGAAGGATGAATTGAATAATGCTAAAAACATGAAGAATGTATTGACCGCTTTTGGATTCAAAATCGTACAGAATACACTTCGTAATAATGCTTCCGGTAACAAATTTTCGGAAAATGATATTATTGTTTTATTCTCTAATATAAAGCAAGAAGAACAAGAACTTTTGGGAGAAATAAAAAAATCCAATTGCGCTATTTTAGGCTTTGGCACATTCAATGATGTCAAAGAAGATGCGTTAACGTTAAAACATTTAAAAGAGTATGTTGCTAATAAAGAATGTGTTACTTTTTGCAATTCATTTGCAACATTGTATCAAAATTTAATTTCGTTATTGCATTATAAACGGGAAGTAAACAAAACCATAGGCTAATAATGCAACAGCAAAAAAACAAAGGAAAGCATCGCCAGGAGGGTTGACCAGAGAACGGACATTTGCGAAAAACAGGCAAAAGCCGGTTTGCGTTCTTTGACGTATTTGTTTGATAATAAACGAAATAAAATTTTGTAAAAACAGGGGATTTTCGAAAATCCATGCTTTTGCAGGAAAGCGCTTGATGTTTGCGAAAAGTTTTATTTGTCTAAACTGTTGATAGTTAAAAGACAAAGCAAATAATTATCTCCAATTTTGCATCGTTTGAAGATTTTTTATTCGTACATTTGCGAAAAATTGAAGGAAAGAATCTAAAGTACTGGGATTGAATGGGCTATTTTTTGAATGTGAAAAGAATCAATTTCGTAAAGGATTAAGAATGAGACTGATTCTTTCTTTTGCTG